>NZ_KB235903.1:1698099-1830170 GCF_000332155.1 Kamptonema formosum PCC 6407
TAACAAGACTTACGCACCCAACCAAAGAAACCGGGTTTTTGACGAAAATACTTCGTTTTACCCACAGATTCTCTCAAAAACCCGGTTTCTGGAGCCCTGAGCGTAAGTCCTAAATTAGCAATTAGCAATTAGCAATTAGCCAATTACCAATTACCAATTACCAATTACCAAAACTACTAATTAGACTTCTCTTGTAGCGCATCCTTCGCTGATACTCCATCCCCCTCAACTCCAAAATACCAAAGACTTGCCGCCGCCTCTGCACGGCTAACAGATTTATTAGGCTGAAACAGGGTTGTAAAACCAAAAACTCGGCGAATATTAGCTAAATCTCCATTATTGAAATCAGCTAAAACTGCTCGTGCAGCACCCGAATCAATCTTCGAGGTATCTTGAAAACCCCACCTTTCTTTCACCGCATCAATATTAGCTGAAGGCAAAGCTTGACGAGTATCCAGAGGCACTTTCCAGAGCATCATCGCTGCACGAGTTAAAGGCTCGTTTGGTCGAAACTTGACATTTTTAGTATCCCCAGAAAGGGAACTAGGAATTAAACCTGCTTCTGCTAAACCTTGAATTGCTGGAAAATCAGGATCGGTTTTTGGGACATCAGTAAAAGCCGCCGTAGTTGATGTTATCGCTAACCGAATTTGTTTCGCTGGACGATTAGCATAAATCTTATTATTAGCCGCTACCAGCCAGCGTGCATACTCGCGGCGAGTAATAGTTTTGTTAGGTTCCGGTAAGGTATTAGTAATATCTGAACTCTGATTTTGCGATCGCAATTTCAACACGCCTAACTCGACTACCTCAGCTACATACTGACGCAATTCTTGAGGTACTTCGCTTTGCTCCTGTGCCTTTGGTGTTGATATAACTTTATTGTCTAAATTAGGAGAAGCAGAGGCACTTGGCGAAGGCGAAGAATTGGTAATGGCGGGAGAATTACTCGGTTCTGGTGTAGCAGCAATTTCCTGAGAATCTTTGCCGTACTCAATCGTAAATTCTGTAGCCGCACCCGATTTCTGATTAGGTACAAACGATACAGCGACACGCAAATTATTCTTAGTTGCCGTCAATGTTCCTTGTTCATCTTCCGTAGGTGGTAATTTAATTTCCCATTTTTGACGTTGAAATTCTGTCTGATAATAATTCTGAATGTAGTTGCTGGGATCGGTGCTTTTCCAACGAAGTTGTACCTTGTCTTCAGTGGGATTATTTAGCTTAGTAACTTCGAGCAACTCAGCATTAGTATAAAGTGGAATTTCATTGGGAAAATCAGGGGGCAACTTAGCAGTTGAGGTATTAGATTGGTTAGTAGCAAGAGGTGGCGGCGTGGGTACTCTCAAGCTAGCGGGACTTTCCTGAAGTCGGGGATCGGCGGCCAAAGACTCCTCAAGTGCTTTACTATTAGGACTATTGGCACAAGCCGTCAACGAGGCTAGCAAAAATATGGTTAAGCTGGCATTGGCAGCGTGACTTTGAATCCTGACCAAATATTTCGAGGATCTAAGCCATCGAGTAAATATAGTATCCACAATAAGTCTCCTCATTACCTATCTCTTTAAGGCTAGCGTAAATATTCACCCTGGATGCGATCGCCAGATTTCGAGGTCTGTCCCCCTATGGTCGATCTCGCTTGCGATTCATTTTTATTTGTTGAGTTTTATGAAAAAATTCACAACTAGGTACAGAACGTGCTAAAATCAGCCACACTTCATGGAGGTGCTTAAATCTCTGGAAAAGATTGTCAGAACCATCGGATTTAATTTTTTAATAAGGCATCTATGGAATTTAGCCTGATTCTTTCCAATATTCTCAACCCTCCAGTGTTGTTCTTTTTTGTCGGATTGGCAGCAGTTTGGCTCAAGTCAGATTTAGAAATTCCCCAGCCATTGCCAAAACTATTTTCTCTCTATCTCCTGTTTGCAATTGGCTTCAAAGGTGGTCACGAAATTATTGAGAGTGGCGTAAGTGTGGAAATTGGATTTACTCTTTTAGCCGCAATGTTAATGGCTTGCATAGTACCAATTTACTCATTTTTTATCTTAAGAATCAAGCTAGATGTTTATAATGCAGCAGCGATTGCTGCCACCTACGGCTCTATCAGTGCTGTCACTTTTATTACTGCCAGCGCATTACTAACCAAATTAAATCTGAGTTTTGGCGGGCACATGGTTGCAGCTCTTGCTCTGATGGAATCTCCAGCTATTGTCATCGGCATCTTTTTAGTGCGTTTGTTTATCGATAAGCAAGAGAGCGAAGCTGAAAACGTTGAGCAAATATCTTGGATTGAGGTATTGCGAGAAGCCTGTCTGAATGGCTCGGTATTTTTGTTAGTAAGTAGTCTAATTATCGGATTGCTGACTGGCGACAGTGGTTGGCTAAAAATTAAGCTTTTTGCTGACGACTTGTTTTACGGGATATTGTGTTTTTTCCTTTTAGATATGGGATTGATTGCAGCCCGCCGGATTAATGACTTAAAGCAAGCTGGATCGTTTGTAATTGGCTTTTCTGTGGTAATGCCTTTGTTAAATGCTCTGATTGGGATCGGAATAGCAAAGCTTTTAGGTCTGTCTGTAGGCAACGCTCTACTTTTTGCGGTATTATGTGCAAGTGCATCCTATATAGCGGTTCCTGCTGCAATGCGGATGAGCGTGCCTGAAGCAAATCCCAGTTTATATATATCAATGGCACTAGCATTGACATTTCCATTTAACATTATCATTGGTATTCCGGTGTATTTACAGATTATTAACCGATTTTGGAATTGAATTTAATGGATACGATTAAGCGCATCGAAATAATTGTTCCCGCAATCGAACTCAAACCTGTGGTGAAACGGCTCGAAAAACTTGGGATTATTAAGTATAATATCATTCGCCAAGTGATAGGTAGGGGGGAGTTTGGGGAATCCAGCGACGATCTTGATGCTCAATTAAGTAGCGTGTATATCTTAACAACTTGTTTAGCTGGACAGGAAGATGCGGTGTTTTTAGAATTGCAGTCGATCCTACAAAAGTTTGGTGGTGTATTTTTGGTATCAGATGCGGTGTGCTATCGGTGTTAAGAAGAAAATGGAAGATGGGGAAGATGGGGAAGATGGGGGAGATGGGGAAGATGGGGAAGATGGGGAGAAAATTTCCCCAATTAGCAATTAGCAATTAGCAATTAGCAATTAGCAATTACAAATTAGCAATTACAAATTACCAATTACAAATTACCAATTACCAAATTTCTTAGTACACTCAGGGTTAGACTCCACAGCACAAATCAATGGAAACTTTCCCCGCGCACGCTCAACCGGAAATTCGCTCAGCTAACGGGCAACAGGAAGGCAAAACCCAACAGCCTAGACAAGATTTTGATGCCGCAATGATGCGGCGGTGTATCGAACTTGCCCGCTGTGCTTTAGGTAAAACGGCTCCTAATCCTTTAGTTGGTTCTGCGATCGTTCGAGATGGTCTAGTTGTCGGGGAAGGTTTTCATCCAGGTGCAGGAATGCCCCACGCAGAAGTTTTTGCGCTGAGGGAAGCAGGAGAAAAAGCTCTAGGAGCGACTGTTTACGTTAACCTGGAGCCTTGCAACCACTATGGCCGTACTCCTCCGTGTTCGGAAGCTTTAATTGCGGCTGGTGTGGCAAAAGTAGTGGTGGGAATGGTCGATCCAAATCCTTTGGTATCTGGGGGTGGGATTGCTAGATTGCGGGAAGCTGGGATTGAGGTTGTGGTAGGCGTGGAAGAGGAAGCTTGTCGCAAGCTGAATGAGGCTTTTATCCATCGGATTTTATACCGCCGACCTTTTGGAATTTTGAAATATGCGATGACTCTGGACGGTAAAATTGCGACCAGTTCGGGTCATAGCGCTTGGGTGACGGGGGAGGAGGCGCGATCGCAGGTACATGGTTTACGGATAGCTTGCGATGCTGTGATTGTTGGGGGTAATACGGTGCGGCTAGATAATCCTCAATTGACGAGTCACCAAGAAGGTAGACACAATCCTCTGCGGGTGGTGATGAGCCGTACTCTGGATTTGCCGAAGTCGTCTCGCCTCTGGGAAACGGGGGATGCTTCTACTTTGGTGCTGACTCAGGAGGGGACTAATCCTGAGTTTCGGGAGTTTTTAGGGTCAAGGGGGGTGGAAGTGGTGGATTTGTCGCCGTTAACGCCCGCTAGCGCGATGGCTTATCTGTACGATCGCTCTTTTCTGTCGGTACTTTGGGAATGTGGCGGGATTTTGGCCGCAAGTGCGATCGCAGACGGTTCTGTGCAGAAAATTTTAGCTTTTATTGCCCCTAAAATTGTCGGTGGTCAAGGTTCTCCCTCCCCCGTTGGCGATTTAGGTTTTGCTAGGATGACAGAGGCGATCGCTTTAGAGCGAGTTAGTTGGCACTCTGTCGGTGCAGACTGCTTGGTTGAAGGCTATTTGAAAATCAAAGATTAAATTGGTAATTGCTAATGGCTAATTGCTAATGGCTAATTGCTAATGGCTAATTGCTAATTGCTAATTGGTAATTGCTAATGGCTAATGGCTAATTGCTAATTGCTAATAGCTAATTGCTAATTACCCATCTTCCCCATCTTCCCTATCTTCCCCATCTTCCCCATCTTCCTCATCTTCCCCATCCTCCCCATCTCCCCCTCTCTTCCCCTAGCCCCTAGCCCCTAGCCCCTAGCCCCTAGCTATATGTTTGCAATTGTGATTTGGAGTCTAATGGTTGGTAGTCTCGGCATTGAGGCTGTAATCGTTGGCGGTTGGCTGCACCGCTATCAGTTTGTTGAAGCTCAACAAAGTGAGGAGGAAGAAATTTTGACGCACTACGAATCTAAGGATGATAATATTCCGGTGACAGATCGGATACAATCAAATAGCAATCCCAACTCCGGTTTTAAGGATTCTCAATTAATTGGCTGGGAGTTTAAGATTGTGCGGGCATCGAGCGATTTATTCCGTAATCCGGCTATTTTCCATCGGCTGTGTGAAGAAGAGGCGCAAGTAGGCTGGATTTTATTAGAAAAGCTGGACGATCGCCGAGTGCGGTTTAAGCGCCCGATCGCGATGCGTGACATGGAAAGGTCGGATTTACCACGTTTTGACCCCTATCGATCGCACTATGGCTCAGGCTCAAATTGGCTGGCGATGCTAGGGGCGATCGTATTACTTGGAGCTATGGTTTTACCCGCTGTTTTAGGTTATGCTTTAGTGTCCAGCACTTCGATCAAATCTCGTTCTAATTGGCCAGATTTACCGATTCAATCTCTCCCTGCTTCTCCTACACCAGAAGATCCTCAATTAGTTCCCTAACTTGATGAGGATGCTACTGTTAGGTTATAATTAGTATTACCTTGAAATTGAGAAACGCGGACAAAATAAAGACCCGCAGGTAAAGGTTTTGAAGTAATAATTTGTTCAGAAGCCGTCCCGAAATTCGTCGAGGAATCCACTAAACCATTGAGGCTAACTATCCCATCACGGTTGATATCTTGAAGTAATTCTACATCTGCATCTGCACTCAAACCGTCTAGAGTCAAACTGAAATTACTAGGAGAATTGAGGAGAAAACTGTAAATATCCACAGGTTCAGTATCACCTACAAAGTCGCTCACACCTTGAATTCCATCCAGTACGCCCAGACTACGAGCCGAGGTTAAATCTTCGCTTTGAGTGGGGGGGACGCTAACGAGAGTTTCTTCTAAGCCAAAGCGGAGATAATGCTCAAAGGCACTTTTGACTACACCGTTATTTACGGCTGTTGCTACAAGCGGGTATTTTTGCAGATAATAATCAGGGTCAAAAAGAAGACTCGGCTGGCGGTTTTCAAATTGACCTAACTTGAGGTAATGTTCTGCGAGAGTGAGTTGATTTCGTTGTACCGCTGCGGTAACATCTGGATTATTCGACCCATAAAAAGCCGTATCGAATAAAGGGTTAGGGTTGCGGCGTTCAAATTGACCAAATCTGATAAAATGATCGGCGGCGGTAATTTTTCCTTCCTCGACTGCGGCTGCTACATCAGTGTTTGTTTCTAGATAATAGCTAGTATCGAATAGAATATTGGGATCTCGATCTTCAAATTTGCCAAATCTGTTAAAGTGGTCAAACCCACTAGAAACTTTGCCGTTGGCGATCGCCAAACCGACATCAGGGTTGTTTTCCAGATAAAAGGCGTTGTCGAATAAGCTTCTAAGGTCTAACATTCCTAAAAAATTCTCTCACTGACTTAGGGTGCAAACCGTTCCATAGTATTGTACTATTCACTCTTGTAAATTGTACTTGGATTTACGAAATTAAATCTATCATCATAATTCTGTAAAAAATACTTGTGAGTGTCCCTGGAGTATGGCTAAATCTGACTTGATGGCAACGCTGCGCCGTGCCTACAGCATTGCCCAGACCTCAATTAAAACAGGAATTCCGGCGGATGAGCTCTTAGATAAAGTGAGCGATCGCGCGTTGGAAAATCGCGTCTCTCGCCGTCGTCTGCTACACGGTGGCTTAGCCGCAGCCGGGGCGATCGCCGCTACCACCTTCACGCGAGACGGACACCGCGCCGTTGCCCAAGACACAGGAAGATCCCCCATTTTAATCGTCGGCGGCGGAATTGCAGGGTTAACAGCCGCCTACCGCCTCCGCCAAGCAGGAATTCGCACCGACATTGTAGAGGCTACAAACCGCCCAGGCGGTCGCATTCGCACCTTGCCCAAAGTAGGAAGTACAATCATCTCAGCCGAACTAGGTGGAGAATTCATCAGCACCAGCCATACCAGTTTAATATCTTTGGCAACAGAACTCGGTTTAATGGCGATCGACCTTAAACAAGTTCAAGAAAGGTTCGTTGATAATACTTTCTACTTCCAAGGTCGCAGAGTCACCCTCGCACAATTAACCACGGATTTTGCTCCCTTAGCCCAGAAAATTGAAGCAGATTTAGCCGCAATTGGAGACACTCTTAGCTACAAATCAGCGAATGAAACAGCAGAAAGCTTAGACAATACTTCCCTTGCCGAATATTTAGACAATGCCGAAACTAGCACCATCATTAGGCAATTACTTCGGATTGCTTACATAGGTGAATATGGCCGCGATCCTGAAGAACAATCTTGTCTCAATATGCTATTTTTAATTGGCACTGAAACCAACAACTTTAGTGTCACTGGAAACAACGACGAGCGGTATCAAATCGAAGGTGGCAACGAAAAAATTATCCAAGGGCTAACAAGTTTAGTAGCCGATTCGATTGAAACTGCCACAATTTTAGAAGCTGTAAATACCCTCTCCGATGGTCGTTACCGAGTCAGTTTACGCTCAGGACAAAGTGCTTTTGACCGCACCTACGAGCGGATTATATTCGCCTTGCCTTTCACCACACTGCGGCAAGTTCAGCTTAATGTCAATTTGCCGCGCGAAAAACGGTTTGCCATTAATAATTTGGGCTATGGTACTAATGCTAAATTAATTACAGCTTACAAAAGCCGAGTGTGGCGTGAATTTTATCGTTCAACTGCCGCTGTTTACTCAGATTTAGGATTTCAAACTACTTGGGAACCAACACCTTTTGCTCCCACTGGCAACGGTTTAGTAACTGAATTACTCGGTGGTAGACAAGGTTTAGCCCTTGGTAGCGGAACGCCAGAAGACCAAGCGCAAAGATTTGTGTCACAATTTGACAAAGTTTTTCCCGGAGTTAAAGACGCTCGTATTGGTAATGCTGTCAGAGCTTTCTGGCCAGGAGAACGTTTTTTCCAAGGTTCTTATGCCTGCTATTTAGTCGGGCAATGGACTCGAATGTATGGCGTAGAAGGAGAGCGTGCAGGCAATCTATATTTTGCGGGAGAACACACTTCTTTAGAAAATCAGGGTTATATGGAAGGAGGTTGTGAAACAGGAGAAAGAGCTGCTGTAGAAATCTTAGAAGATTTGGGTTTAAGCTCTTCTGCTCAAAGCTTATCGCAGCGTAGAGCCACTAATCTAAGTTCTCCTCGTCCTAGTCGCAGAGTACCCAGAAATCGCAATTCTAGTAAGTCTCAACAAAACATAAGATAGTGGTAATGGCTAATTGGTAATGGCTAATTGCTAATTTAGAACTTACGCAGTCTTAAATGTATTTCTGTCATTGCGAGCAAAGCGAAGCAAACCCAAAATTTTTGTTTTAACCTTGACAGAACTTACGCACGGGAGGTCAAGAACCAGGTTTCTGCGTCAATATTTCTCGAAAAAAGCGACGATTTGGGGAAGAAACCTGGTTTTTTGCGTAAGTCCTACTTGATTTAAAGCGGAAACTGTGTAATTCCTCTAACAATTACCAATTCCCAATTACCCATTACCAATTACCCATTACCAATTACCCATTCAGACCCATGAAACTTTTGCACTTTACTAAACTTTTAACCAGTTTATTGATATCTCTTGCCTCTAGTATTGCCTTCACTAATCCTCTACTTGCAGATACTCCTACTGTAGAAAATTCAGATATAGATGTACCACTTTGCTATATGCAAACCGCTGATGGCAGGAGGCTAAACTTGGTGAATATGTGTGGTCAAGAAACTGAGCCTAGCACTTCTCAAGCTTGTAATGCTAACTCTGACAATGCTAAAGTTTCAATCGCTAATTCCACTTATGACGGGAATTTTTTAATCGGGCAAATTATCAATCAGACCTGTAAAACAGTGAAATATGTCAAAGTAAATTATGAAGTTTTGGATGAATTAGGCAACATAATTGACAATGGATTTATCTACGCCCAACCAGTGAATGTTGAGCCAGGAAAATTAGCTTCATTTCGAGGAGCAGTTGTGTCGGGAGCTAAAGTAAATGCAACCCATTTAGACTGGACTGAATAATTTTTATTTCATTTTAACTACCTAATTATTGGTAACGCCGCCAGAGGGCAGCGTTACCAATAGAATTGATTAGGTTTCTAACAGTTACAAACTGCCTTTTTCCACCATTTTACTTACCTGAGTGCGGCATCCTGCACAATCACAACCCAACTTGAGAATAGAAAGGTCTCCGATGCGGTCAGAAGCGAGGTCTAGGGATGGGGACTCAGCAACCCATTGACCGAGGGTGATGCCAACTGTTTCAATGGCAATTGTAGAAGACGCTTCGGCACTTCCATCTTGGGGTGCGATCGTGCTAGCATGAGCGGGGTTGACAGTTAGCAGCATCAATGCGATTGAGCTAGAACAGCCAAGTACAGTCAGTACATCTCGATTCATAATTCACCAGAAAATATAGAGTTAATAGCTCAGTCTAACCGATCGAGTATTGGCTGTCACTACTACTATTTTAAATCAGATTTAAATATAAATAAATCTATAAAACTATTAAGTATATCTCGCCCTTAGTTTTTGCAATAATATGATATCAAAACTAAAACAATTGCAGCCAATTGACCGTCTTGCTATTTCTCTTATACTATTGCTAAATGTATTGATTGGATTATTGATGCTTACTGGCGATCGCACTCGCCCAAGAGTCCGAGATTTTAGTTGGCAAAACAAAGTTGTAGGATCTGTAGATACCGCTTTTATTCTCACTTTTAGCCGACCAATGGATCGGGATAGTGTAGAAGCAAATTTGCAAATTGAGCCGCCATTACCAGGAAAAATTAGCTGGGTTGGCAAGCGATTAGTTTATACCTTAACAACTCCTGTTCGCTATGAAACAACTTATCAAATAAAATTAGATCGAGCTATATCTAGTATAGGCAATGAGAAATTTGGCAATTCTATTCAGGCTTTTACAGGTAACTTTCGCACTCCAGATAGAGCTTTTGTTTATATAGGTGTAGAGGGAGAAGAGAAAGGAAGATTAATTTTATACAATCTTACTCTTAAACAAAAAATAATCTTGACTCCTAAAAATTTAGTAGTTAAAAATTTTAAACCTTATCCTAGAGGCGAACGGGTCTTATTTTCTGCTGCCCAATGGTCAAACGATCGGCCTGGTTTGTTTAAACAAAGCTTGTATACTGTTCATTTAGGAGAGTGCTTGATATCACTGTTAATGGTAGAGAATCGGCAATGATCCGACTTAATCGTGATGCCACCCCCTCACTGTTTTTAGTAACAAATCAAGGGGCTAAGAAAGAATTAACAAGCACTCCCGGTCAAATTTTAAACTGCAAGTTTAATCCCGCTTTACCGTTCCTTTACTGCTTGGTAACTCGGCCTAAAGCAGGGAAGAAAGAATACTCAGAACAGCTAAATCTTGAGGCTTTTGACTTAACAACATTTAAAGTAAAAGTTCTCTCAATTATACCCGATCTGTGGGAGACAGTAATGAGCGTATCACCAGATGGGACTGCTTTACTGTTCGATCGCGTGGTTGAGAAGAATGAAGAACCGAAAATAGGAGATTTAAGGACAAATTTAGGAACAGCGATCGCAACTTCTAGTATAATGCTGCTGGGTCTGAATCAAAACCAGCCTTCTACTGTTGGCAAATTACAGCCTCAAGAATTACCTTTGCGGGGATTTCACCCTTGCTGGTTGCCATGATCGGGTAGCTATTAAGCAGGCTTTACTAATGAAACCCCCATTGATAATCTAGTTGAGTAGAGATATTTTTTAAAGAAATTGCAGGCACAAAACATCTTGAAAACTCGGTCTAATTACTGGCAAATACTCCCTTACCTCCGCCCACAACAGCAAACTATTGCTAAGGCATTAGCTTGTACTTTAGCCTTTACCGTATTCTGGCCGATTATCGCGTGGTTAATTGGCGAAACAGCCAAATTTATTGGCACAGGAGATTTAAAGGGATTCGCTCAAATTGCTGGACTTAGTGCCGTTATCTTCTTAATTCGCGGTACTGTGCAATACGGGCAAGATACGCTGATGGCAAAAGCTGCATTGACTATTGCTTTAAATATCCGCAAGCAAGTTTATACACATTTGCAGCAACTTAATCTCGGCTACTTTGAAACGTCCAAAACTGGAGATTTATCATATCGCCTCACTGAAGATATTGACCGGATTGGCGAAGTAGTTAATAAGTTTTTCCACCAATTCGTCCCTTGCATTTTGCAGCTAATTGTTGTCTTGGGATACATGATTTATCTCAATTGGCAATTAACTTTAGCTACATTAATAATTGCCCCGATAATGGCGATATTAATAGGCTGGTTTGGCGAAAAATTACTTACTTACTCTCGTCGCAGTCAAGATCGAATCTCTGATTTATCCGCAATGTTAACGGAAGTATTCAGCGGTATTCGCCTGGTGAAAGCCTTCGCTGCTGAGGAATATGAGATTGCTAGATTTGTACAGGAAGCTGAACAAAACCGCCGTGCTAAATATTTAGCAGAACGGGTAAAAGCGCTCCAGTTTGTGATAGTGGGATTTTTAGAAGCCATGAGTATACTGCTGCTATTTTTCTTAGGCGGCTGGCAAATTTCTCAAGGCAATTTGACGGCTACAGCCTTTATTAGTTATGTAGCAGGGGTGGCGTTGTTAATTGACCCGATTGCAATCACAACTAGCAATTATAGTGAGTTTAAACAAGGGGAAGCGTCTTGCGACCGCATTTTTGAATTATTAGCAATTCAGCCAAGTGTCGTGGAAAAACCGGGCGCGATCGCGCTTCCTCCAGTTAGCGGTAAAGTTGTATATCGAAATGTCACCTTTTCCTACCAGCCGGAAAAACCCGTACTACAAAACTTAGATTTGCTGGTACATCCAGGGGAAATGATTGCGCTTGTTGGCCCTTCGGGTGCGGGGAAAACGACCTTAGTTAATCTTTTACCGAGATTCTATGAGCTCCAGGCTGGACAGATTTTAATTGACGATATTGATATTCAGGATGTGACATTAGGAAGTTTGCGCCGACAAATTGGGATTGTACCCCAAGAAACTATCTTATTTTCTGGTAGTATTGCCCAAAATATTGCCTTTGGTCAAGCTTATTATGAAATGAAAGATGTGGAAGCAGCGGCAAAAATTGCGAATGCTCACCAGTTTATCACTCAATTTCCTGATGGGTATCAAACTTGGGTAGGGGAAAGGGGGGTGAATTTATCAGGGGGACAGCGACAAAGAATTGCGATCGCACGCGCAGTATTGTTAAATCCTAGAATCTTAATTCTCGATGAAGCTACCTCCGCCTTGGATTCAGAATCAGAAGCTTTAGTACAGGAAGCCTTGGAAAGATTGATGCGCGATACCTACGGCGGGCTTCGCCAACGCACTGTTTTTATTATCGCTCATCGTTTGGCAACCGTGCGACGGGCCGAAAGAATTTTAGTAGTAGAAGATGGCAAAATAGTAGAATCAGGAACTCACGAAGAACTGTTGGAAAAAGGCGATAGATATGCTCGTTTTTACGCTCAACAGTTTAGTTAGGGCTTGCTGAATCAGTGCCCGGAGGTGATGCAGTCTGGGTTATGCGATCGCGTTCGCGAGAGTCGAGTGCAAGAAAAACAGTATAATCAGTCAAAACCCGTGCATCACCCTTTGCGATCGTGTACAGAAAAAGCGAGATTTTCAGTATTCTGCTTAGAGTGCGATCGCTTTCATATACTCATCGACCCAACTCAATGATGAACATCAACAATAAACTCAAGACAATATCGCTCATTTATCTCCTTGACTTTCTTCCCTTTTTATAGATAACTCGTCCACCAATTCCCAAAAATCATCATAATCCATACCCCCATTTTCCTTAATACTTTGCTGAGATTTCTCTACCAATTTATTGAACTTAACACTATTAGCTAACATTAAACGTTCCAGTTCATCTGGATCTACAACTAAAGTAATTGCTGCTACAGGCTGGCCATTATCCGTAATTAAAATTGATTCTCCTTGAGTAGCTTTCAAGTAGTTGTTAAAATTTGCATTGATTTCATCTAAACTTACAGTTTTCATAGTTCAAACTCCTTACCATTTACAAATAACTGATTGCCAATTTTTACCGCAACTACTAAAATATGGACTTCGTAAATATCAGAAAGAGTTTGGTAAAATACCCGAAACTCATTATCCGCACCAAGCCTTAACTCCCAAGTTGCGCCAGTTGAAGGTTCTCGTAAAGGTTTGCGGTTGCGGGTTTCTACTTCAGGCTCATAGCTCAACTGCTCTTTAATGGTACTACGAAGTAGCGAATGATACTTGCGGTCAATAGCTGCAAGATGTTCGGCAACTTCACGAGCAAGGATAATGCTAAATTTTTGCTCAGAAGTCATGTTTTCTCATCCTCACATTCATCATAACTCAGCGTTTCCAGACGGTAGGGGGAATGCCCCTATTACCGCCCAGAAAAGCTAGATTAATGACTACCAACAGCCCGCTTATAGGCCTCATCCAAAACCTCAGAAAGAGTCGGATGAGTGTGTACGGCAAAAGCTAAATTGCGAACAGAATCCCGCTGCGCGATCGCATTCGCCGCCTCTTGAATTAAATCCGCCGCGTGGAGTCCAAAAATGTGAACCCCCAACAATTCCCCCGTATCCTTACGGAAAATTACCTTAGCTACCCCATCAGTTTCACCCTCAGCGATCGCCTTAGAATTTCCCTTAAAATAACTCTTGACAGTAGCTACCTCAAACCCTTCAGCCTTTCCTAACTCCTTAGCCGCTGGTTCTGTCATCCCCACATAGCTAATTTCTGGGTGAGTAAAAGCCGCCGCTGGTATACTGCGGTAATCCACCTCGCGATCGCGCCCGCAAATATTCTCCACCGCCGCAATCCCCATCGCCGACGCAGCATGAGCTAACATCATCTTGCCATTCACATCCCCGATCGCCCACAAATTCGGCACGGGTTCCCCACCCGCCAACACCGCCATCTTGTCATTTACAGGGATAAAACCGCGCACAGTTTCCACCCCTACCGACTCCAACCCTAAATTACTACTAACAGGAACTCTCCCCGTAGCCACCAAACAAGCATCCACCTCCAAAACTTCCACAATTTCCTTAGTTTTGGCATCAGCAAGTTCCACCACCACAGGCGAACCAGGAGTCACCTTCATCGCCAAAAGTCCCACCTTAGTCTCAATATCTCGCGGTGTAATCAACACCCGTTCAGCTAACTTAGCAATATCTGGGTCAAAAGTCGGCATCAACTGATCTAATGCCTCAATCATCGTCACTTCACAACCCAAAGCAGTGTAAATATCCGAAAACTCCAAACCGATATAACCACTACCAATAATTGCCACCCACTGAGGTAAAGATTCCAGTCTCACCGCATCATCGCTAGTAAAAACCGTCTTCCCATCAAGTTCAATTCCACGAGGGACAAAAGGAATCGAACCTGGCGCGAGAATTATATCCTTAGCAGTAATTACCTTCTCACCGCCGCTAGTTTCCACAGTCACTTTTTGCGGCCCCGTAACCTTACCCCAACCTTGGATCGTATCCACACCCAAGCGTTTGAGGCTATTCGTCAAATCACCGCGCAGTTTATTGACAATATTGCCAGCATGACTGGCGATCGCACCGCGATCGAAATCCACACTTCCCAATTGAATCCCTAAAGTCTTCAAATGGTGAGCATTTCGCAAATCCCGCACCCTTCCCGCCGCCGCCAGCAACGCCTTAGAGGGAATACAACCCCTGTTAACGCAAGTACCGCCCATCTCCGCCGCTTCGATAATTGCAGTCTTCAAACCGCAGTTAACAGCGTGTATGGCAGCCCCGTGTCCTCCCACGCCAGCACCAATTATCACTAAATCGTAATCAAATCCCTGACTCACCTTACTCTCCTAGTGCCATTTCTTAACCCTCATTCTCGACTAGACTAGGTTAATTAGACAACCTTGACAAGTAAGCTGTGATGATTAAATCCCAATGATTGTGGCCCACGCCTTATAAGTCTTGAGTTGCAAGTCCAGTTGGAGTTTAAAGTTTTAAAGTCTACTATCGGCAAGGGTGCATATAGTTTGAGTACAATGTCAAAAGTCTAAGGAGCCACTCCTCATGGAACCAGATCGGCAAGATTTACGCCGGGCCTCAGCCAGAGCCTTTTTTGAGTCTCTTGACCAAATGAACGAATTGGCGCGGGCCCAGGAGGCCAGTCAAGCTGCTAAATCGAATTCGACCTCTGCAAACAGTCCCGCAGCTAAACGGAAAAAACCTAAAGCTCAGTTTAGTTTTGCTGAGCTTGAAGAAGCGATCGCCGATATTGAGCAATTTATGCAGAGTCGAGAGGAGAAGGGGGGAGATAGGGAGGATGGGGGAGATGGGGAGGATGGGGAGATGGGGAAGATGAGGAAATGATGGGGATCGAAAGTGAACAAAGAATTAATTAAAAGCCATGAAGATTTAGCTGTTTATCAAATGGCCTTTGATGCTGCTATGAAAATCTTTGATTTATCGAAAAAGTTTCCAGTAGAAGAACGATATTCTCTAACTGACCAAATTCGGAGATCGTCTCGTTCTATTTGTGCTAATTTAGCTGAAGCTTGGCGCAAGCGTCGCTATAAAGCAGCTTTTATATCTAAATTAAATGATTGTGAAGCTGAAGCGGCTGAAACCCAAACCTGGATCAAATTTGCTGTCAAATGTCAATATTTAGAATTAGAATCAGCCAGAGAACTTTACGCTACTTACAATCAAGTTCTCAGTGGTTTGGTCAATATGATTAATAACTCAAATAATTGGATTATTAAATAATTTTTCTTACCTCCCATCTCCCCATCCTCCCATCCTCCCATCTCCCCATCTCCCCCATCTCCCCATCCTCCTCATCTCCCCCATCTCCCCCATCCTCCCCATCCTCCCCATCTCCCCCATCCTCCCCATCTCATCTTCTCTGGCGTTGCGCTTCATATAATATTAAAGCAGCCGCGATCGCAACATTTAGAGATTCCACACCCTGACTCAGAGGTATTCTGACTTGCAGACTGGCTAAATTTGTCAAATCTTCCGATAAACCCGCGCCTTCATTTCCCAATACAATCAAAGTTGGTACTCGCAAATCTACTTCCCAATAAGTCAAACTTGCATCGGGTAAAGTTCCTAAAATCTGCATACCCTGATGTTGACAGCGCGAGATTTCTGCTTTTAAATCATAAGTAACTGCCATTGGTAGTCGAAACCACGCCCCCGCTGACGATCGCAACACCTTCGGATGGTCTAAATCTACACTATCTCCACTCAACCACAAACCATCAGCCCCAGCCGCAGCAGCAGTGCGAATAATTGTCCCCAAATTACCGGGATCTTGTACTGTCTCTAAAGCTAACCCCAAGCTGGCTGTCGCTACTGACTGCATTTCACTCCGAGGCGCTGTAGCGATCGCACCATCTGGTTGTACTGTAGTTGCTATTGCTTCCAAAACGCGATCGCTCACCAACTCTACTCGCCGCGCTTGCAAACAAACTTTTTTCCAAAGTTGGGGATGCCTTTCCTGCCATTCTGAAGTATAGCAAACCGTTGCCAGAGGGTGCTTCTGAGCGCAAGCTTCCTCTAGCAAATGCGTCCCTTCCAACAGAAAAAAACCCTGTTCCCGCCGCCCTTTCGAGGCGTGAAGCTTGCGTATTTCCTTTACTAAAGGATTTTGAACGCTGGTAATCATAAAAAAAATTGATTTTGGATTGAATTGACAACCCAAAATCTCAAGTAAAATTTGTCAAATGCGGAACCCGGGACTTGAACCCGGAAGGCTTGCACCACATGAACCTGAATCATGCGCGTCTACCAATTCCGCCAGTTCCGCATCACTGACAATTTTTAATCTTGGCACAAGTTTAGTGCTTTGTCAACTAATTTATCAAAATTTAGGCGATCGGTGCAATTTTCTATCATTGCAAGCAAGGCGAAGCGATCGCCAGGCCTTGAGCAGAAATATTAAGTGTCTAGGGCCAATCAATAAGCATCTCCTGATTTATTTAAGAGATATTAAGATATCTACCCTAAGATAATTTGATGGTAAAGTTACTCAATGATGTAGCAAATGCTCTCTCTCCATCATCGCACGTAGTCAAAGACTAAGTTTAGTTTAGCTTAAACCTCGTGTTCCGGCTTCTTAAGCCTATGTATCAGTAAATGACCGAGTGCTGACGATTCAACTTCCAATCACAATTAGGGGATATCTAATGAAACTCCGTAAATCTTTGGCAGTGTTATTGACGTTAGTCTGTATCACAGTCATAACTGTAAATACTTTCAAACTCAGCCCTAGTTTCGCTCGTTCTACGCCAGTGATGTCACTACAACAATCGGCAGAGAAAGTAAATACAGATGAGCGCATTGCACAAGTTCCTGGAGGCATTTCTCTCTACAATAGGCTAGGAGGCTACAACGCGATCGCCAGCGTTATCGATCGTGCAGCAAATTACATATTCAACGATCCGCTAATTGGTAAATATTTTATTGGTTTGAGCACAAACTCAAAACTGAGGCTCCGTCAGTTGTTAGTCGATCAATTCTGCCAAGCAGCAGGCGGGCCTTGTGTTTATACAGGACGGACTATGAACCTTTCCCATAGTGGCATAGGTCTCACGAACGATGAATTTAATGCCTTTGCTAATGGTATATCCCAATCTCTTGATGATAACAGGGTTAATCAAACAGAGAAACTCGAAGTGTTGACATTTGTCAATAGTCTGAGAAGCAAGATAGTTGAAGGATAAGATGAAAGACTCCAATCTCCTCCTCTTAGTTGCATTTCTGCTGGTATCAGGAATGGTAATGACTGAGGTAGCTCATGCAAAACCGTCAGAACAAAACACCGAGACAAAAGTTCCAGTATCCCCAATACTAAGACAGTCTTCTGACCAGTTTTCCACCCCCGCTACAGATACTTCACCCAATACTCAATCTAACGAGCAACCGTTGTGTTTTTATCAGAATTCGGATGGTAAGATAGTTGATTTGAGCAATCTGTGTGGGGCTAAGAGCAGCGAAACGGTTTCAAGTCCTCAATTGCGGAACTCTCCTATTTCTCCTATTAATGATGGGAAAACCCCGCCTTACTGGTAGAAAAAAGTTAGTCATTGCCTTTACTAAAAGGCAAATCTTCATTTACCAGTTCAATTTCCTCCTGTTCCCTTTCATTAATTTGACAAATGTAAGACTGGAGAATTTGGGAGAGGCGAGGGTTATAAAACCGATGCAAACTATAATTAGGTGTAGCTGGAAAGCCACGCCGTTTTTTGTGGCGGCCACCGGCACCAGGGTCAAAAATTTGAATATCATGAGCGATCGCCCACTCAATCGGCGTATAATAGCAAGCATCAAAGTGCAAACATTCTATATCCTGCACGCTTCCCCAATAACGCCCGTAAAGCCGATCGCCTTTAAAAATGCAAAAAGACATTCCCGCTGGTAAGCGATCGTCCTGTTCGTCATAGGCGGCCACAAATAACACGCGATCGCGATAGTTATGGTGCAATTGCTCAAAAAATCGCTTAGTTAAATACTTACTTCCCCACCAGCCAAACTTATCACAAGTATTCTCGTAAAAAGAGTACATTCGCGCAAACAAAGCTTGAGGAATTTCATCCCCTGTCAGACTTTGGATTCGCAAACCCGCCTTTTCTACAGCCTTGCGTTCCCGCTTAATATTACGGCGTTGGTTAGCATTGAAAGCGCCTAAATAATCATCAAAAGTTTGATATCCTTGGTTTTGCCAGATGTAGCTATGATGCAGCCAACTGCTAAAACCGTTCCTTTCCATAACTTGTCGCCATTCCGGGTCAACATAAAGAAAATTGCAGCCTGAAATGCCGTTGCGATCGCAAAAATGGTCGATCGTATCGATCATCAACCGCGTCAATAGATCCTCATCTTCCCCAGGAGCAATCAAAAACCGATAACCCTCAGCAGGCGTAAACGGTGTCATTCCCATCAACTTCGGATAATATTCTACACCGATACGGGCAGCTAACTCGGCCCACTGATGATCGAAAACAAATTCCCCATAACTATGACTTTTGACATAAAGGGGTGCAGCGGCGATTAATTGGCGTTGGCGAGGCCTGTCTTTAGGGCTTTCACGCCACACTGTTAAATGATAGGGCAACCAACCCGTTTTCGCTGTCACACTGCCAGAAGTTTCTAAATTATTCAGCCACTCCCATTCTAGAAATGGCGTTTTTAGTGGCATTGCTAAGGCATCCCATTCTGATTGAGGTACATCAGAAATTTTACCGATCCAGGTAACAGAATATTGAGGTTTAAGCTGTTCTACCATATCTTTAATAAGGGGCTAGGGGCTAGGGGCTAGGGGAAGAGGGGGAAGAGGGGGAGATGGGGAGGATGGGGGAGATGGGGAGGATGGGGAGGATGGGGGAGATGGGGAGGATGGATAATTAGCAATTAGCAATTAGCAATTAGCAATTAGCAATTAGCAATTAGCAATTAGCAATTAGCAATTAGCCATTAGCCATTAGCCGATAATGTAGAAATACTTCTTGGTCAACCTGCTGAACTTCTAAAAGTTGCAGTTTTGGTGCTAAATTTGCTAAAAACCCCTCTCCTTCAACTGGTGTCGGCGCATCCGCACCACCTAAAATTAGCGGGCAAATCGTCAACCAAAATTCATCAATTAAATTATCAGTAAGTAAAGAAGCTACTAAGTTCCCACCTCCCAAGATTGCCAAACGCTGCAAACCGAGATTAGCTAACTGTTGAAAAGCTGCAACCCAGTCAATATTTCCATTAGGCATTGATGCAACTAAAATTCGATCGAAGTTGGGCATTAATTCTTGATTCTCATCATTTATTGCCGCTGTTAATAGCCAGCGGGGTACGGGTTGCTGAAAAAATTGCAAATTAGGGTCAAAATGGCGCGATCGCGAACAAACTATCTGTATCGGTTGTAACTCTTTTCCTTGTTCTGCCCTCATTTTCAACAACTCTGGCACAGATACTCTCATGGTTGTCCCGTAGGCGCGGAGAGTGTTGCTGCCAAATAATACCCCATCTGCGATCGCGATTTGTTTTTCTAAATGAGCTTTGTCTTGGGGGGAACCGAACCTTGCAGGCGATCGCATCTTATCGGCAATTTTACCATCAGCACTCATTGCCAGAATCACTGTTGTCTGCGGCCTACCAATCTTATTTCCCATTATCAGCTCTACTGAAATTTGTCAAGTGCAATATTGAGTATTTATTTAATTTCTGAGAGTAGAGATTTTAATTAAGGTACAAATTATTTTTCCTCTGTTAACAAAAGGTCAATCTTTGGGTAATCTGTAGTACAGAAAAGTCTACAAACTTTGTATTTACTTGACAAATTGAGACTTTTCTTATTCTTTAGAACCATAACCTAAAGTTTTACATCTTCTTACTTAATCAGGGCGGCTTTACCAATTCATCAATTGGAGATCGAGATTCCAAACAGGAATCAGCCCTTTTCCCATCTCAATAAACACAAATACAAAGATACTAAAGGGGCATCAATGGCAGATTTATTTTTTTCAGAGTATATCGAAGGTAGCAACAGCAACCAAGCGCTAGAAATATACAACAGCACTGAGTCTACAGTTGACCTATCATCGGCTGGCTACGCTATAGAAATCTATGCAGATGGTAGCACTTCTCCTACAACAACAATCAACCTCAGTGGCACGATCGCAGCAGGTAAAACCTTTGTTGTGACAGACTTGGGTGCTGATACCATCATTTTAGACAAAGGCAATCAAACCAATACTCAACTATCCTTTAATGGCAACGACGCGATCGTACTGCGAAAAGCTAGTAATGTAATTGATGCGATCGGTCAAGTCGGTTTCGATCCCGGTACAGCTTGGACTAGCGGGAACATTAGCACTCAGGATAGCAATTTGCGGCGTAAAGCCAGCGTTATCGCAGGTTCTACCAACCCCCAACAAACCTTTGACCCTAGCCTGCAATGGGACGCATACTCGGCCACCAACGTCAGTAACCTGGGAACCCACACCACGTTAGCACGGGAACCCCAACGGATTTACGACATTCAAGGGAAAGCCCATCGTTCCCCCTTGGAAAACCAGCTTTTATCAACAGTTCCGGGGATTGTTACGGCTGTAGCGCCAAATACAGCTACAGTAACGGGTGAGGAAAATGGCGGATTTTATCTGCAAGATGCCTCTGGGGACGGAGACACCGCCACATCCGACGGTATTTTTATCTTCACGGGTTCCACTCCTAGCCTAAAACCAGGCGATTCAGCGATCGTTACGGGTACTGTCAAGGAAATCCGACCCAATAACGACCCCCAAAATCTCACTGTCACCCAGATTGTCAGTCCGTCTTATACCACAGTATCAACAGGCAACCCCTTACCTGCCCCTACAATCATCGGCAATGGCGGCCGGATTCCGCCAACGACAACCATTAAAAGCGCTGTTGGTAACATCGAAACCAGTACCGAATTGTTCAACCCTAACAGCGAAGGGATGGACTTCTACGAAAGCCTGGAAGGGATGCTGGTACAGGTCAATAATGCCGTAGCAGTTAGTCCCAGCAACAGCGAGGGCGAAATTTGGATATTGGGGGATAACGGGGCCAACGCTACTGGCCGTAGTCCGCGCGGGGGTATTTCTATTGTTAGTTCTGGCACTAATGTTGACTATAATCCAGAACGGATTGAGGTAGACAATACGCTATTTAAGGGTACTAATACCTCTTTAAGCAATCCTGATGTTAATGTAGCGGCGCAATTGGGAAGTATAACAGGGATAATCGACTATCGCGATCGCAACTACGAACTGCTAAATACTTCCGACTTAAATCCTCCAGAAAAACCCCTACAACCCAGTCCCATTACACGCGAAACAACGGCCCTCAAAGGCAGCGATAGCCAGTTAACGGTAGCTACATTCAACGCCAGCAATCTTGACCCCAGTTCCGAGAAGCTAGTTAGCCGCCTCGCCACTATCATCGCTAATAACCTCCAAGCACCTGATATTATTGCCCTTCAGGATGTATCCGACAATAGCGGCCAACAAGATGATGGCATAGTAGATGCTAAAGAGACTTATCAGGCTTTGATTGATGCGATCGCAGCAGCAGGAGGTGGTACTTACGAATATCAGCAAATTAACCCCAATAACAACCAAGACGGCGGCCCTCTCAACAACCGTTCCGCTTTCCTCTTCAATCCCAACCGCGTTACCTTTGTCGCAGGTACCGCAGGCAGTGCCGACAATGCTATTGAAGTTAATAGCGGCACCACTGTTTCCCTCAATCCCGGCCGCATTGACCCCACAAACAGCGCTTTTAACAATCAGTCTAAATCTCTTGCCGGACTATTTGAGTTCAACAGCCAGAAAATTTTCTTAGTTAATAATGATTTTATTTCCCAAGCAGAAGACGAGCCATTATTTAGCCCTAATCAGCCACCAGCAAGGCTTTCAGGAGCCAAACGAATTGAGCAAGCCGCAACTGTCAATAATTTTGTAGATAGCATCCTTGCCAAAGATGCCAATGCTAATATCATTGTTTTAGGCAGTTTTAACGACTTCCCAACCTCCGAAGCTTTAAATGTTTTAAAAGGTCAACCAGAAGGAGAAGGAACTGCGGTTCTTACCAATTTAGTTCAAAATATCAACTTGCCTGCCGCTCGTTACACCGCAATTATTGATGGCAACTCTCAACCTCTCGACCAAATTTTAATCAGCCAAAATCTGCGGGATAAAACTGCTCCAGAAATCGATATCGTTCACGCTAACGCCGAGTTTACCGAGCCAGAAATTGATAATTTCCTATTAAGAGAACCCGTTTTAAGTCGCTTCAGTTTTGGTACTAACATCACTTTAACTATTTCTCCCTCGGCCTTTCCAGATATCGTACCCCCAGGTACATTGAGGGGAAGAGTTACTCGAACAGGAGAAACAGACAATTCCGTTAATGTAACTCTTACTGTCAGCGACCCCTTAGAAGCTAATTTTAACGGATTGGGTACAACACAATTGACTATCGGTACTGGTCAATCTGCCGTAGATTTTAACCTTAATGCTGTCAACGATCAGATTACTGATACTACTTGGAAAACAGTAGATTTAACCGCTGCGGCAACAGGTTACACGGATGGCAGAACTAAGGTGACGGTAATTGACGATATTACAGCAGCAATTCCAGTTTTACCCTCTGAAAGTCCAGCACCAATTCCTAGTGCCTCACCTACACCTATACCTATAAATAACACTCCCAATGTTAGTAATAACACCCGCCCAGACAATCCGATCCTCACACCTCTCACCTTTGACGGCGGTTCCAGTTTCATTTTTAACTACCCGACAGATAATGCTACCTTTGGCACGAGCATTGGCGATACTCTAGCTGGAAATGACGGAAATGACATTTTGATCGGTGCAGGCGGTGACGATTCGCTATTAGGCTATCAAGGCGATGATATTTTGGATGCCACCAGTGGCAATGATAGTCTGTTTGGTGGTAAAGACAGAGATACTCTGCTTGCGGGTGGCGACAGGGATTTAGTTTGGGGCGGGGAAGGCGCTGATATTCTGGATGGCGGAGTAGACGGCGATACTCTGTTTGGAGGGACGGAGAATGATACCCTTTACGGCAACAGTGGTAATGACAGTGTTTATGGTAATGAAGGGGATGACTTGATTTACGGCAACGATGGTAATGATAGTTTGTACGGTAATCAAGGAGGTGATACGATTTCTGGCTGGGAAGGTGAGGATAGCGTGTTCGCAGGGAAGGATAATGATTTTGTTTTTGCCGGGGAGGGTAACGATTTTGTCTGCGGTGATTTGGGGGATGATTACCTCAGTGGTGAGGCCGGCGATGATGAACTCTGCGGCCGTGAAGGTGATGATACGATTTATGGGGGGCTTGGAGCGGATACGCTTAATGGGGATTCTGGTAATGATACTTTGATTGGGGGTGCTGGTAACGATCAGTTGCAGGGCGGAGAAGGCAGGGATGTTTTTATTTTCTCCGATTTAAGTGATAATGGCGATACAATCCTCGATTTTGCGGCTGGCGATGGTGGGGATGTGTTGAATTTACAGTCGGTATTTAATAAACTCAGCTATACGGGTTCTAATCCTATTGATGATAAGTTTCTGCGGTTGGTTCAAGTTGGTTCTGATGCAGAATTGCAAATTGACTCGGATGGTGCTAATACTGCGAATGATTTTACGGTACTGGTGAAGTTGAAAAATATCACTGCTAGTAATTTTAATTCCAGTAATTACACTTTTTAGTTAACTGTTAACTGTTAACTGTTAATTCAGGACTTAGGTAAAACTATCGTAACGCCCCTATCTTGGCGGTTTATTTACCGTCAAGATGGCGGCGTTACATAAAGCATTTGTAAGTCCTACTAAATATCAATGCCTTCTTCCTTCTTCCTTCTTCCTTCTTCCTTCTTAGGTAATCTTGAATGAATGTTTTACTTCTGTATCCCCTCTTCCCTAAAAGTTTCTGGTCATTTGAGAAAACCCTAGCTTTGCTAAATCGAAAGGCAATGTTACCACCCCTCGGTTTAGTAACAGTGGCGGCAATTTTACCACAGGAATGGCAATTTAAGTTAGTCGATCGTAACGTGCGCGAGGTGACAGAGGCAGAATGGGAGTGGACTGATTTGGTAATTCTCTCGGCGATGATTGTCCAAAAAGAGGATTTACTCAATCAGATTCAGGAAGCAAAACGCAGGAATAAGCGGGTTGCTGTGGGTGGCCCTTATCCGACAGCTTTACCTGATGAAGCCACAGGCGCGGGTGCAGATTATTTAATTTTAGATGAAGGCGAAATCACTTTACCATTATTTGTGAATGCGATCGCTCAGGGAGTTACTTCTGGTATTTTCCGTGCTGGTGGTGAAAGACCAGATGTTACTACTACTCCTATTCCCCGGTTCGAGTTACTAGAATTTGATGCCTACGCGGAGATGTCGGTTCAATTCTCACGGGGTTGTCCTTTCCAGTGCGAGTTTTGTGACATTATTGTACTCTATGGTCGTAAACCTCGGACTAAAACGCCTGAGCAAATTTTAGCAGAATTGAATCGCCTTTATGAGTTAGGTTGGCGGCGTAGTATTTTCATGGTGGATGACAATTTCATCGGCAATAAACGCAATGTTAAGTTATTTCTGAAAGAGCTGCAACCTTGGATGGTAGCACATCAATATCCATTTTCCTTTGCGACGGAAGCTTCGGTGGATTTGGCTAACGATCAAGAACTGATGGATGCGATGGTAGCCTGTAATTTTGGGGCAGTATTTTTAGGAATTGAAACTCCCGATGAAGAGAGTTTGACTCTGACTCAGAAGTACCAAAATACACGAGATTCCCTGAGTGAAGCGGTGAATAAAATTACTCGGACAGGGTTGAGAGTAATGGCAGGATTTATCATCGGATTTGATGGTGAAAAGGCGGGTGCAGGTGCGCGAATTGTCAAGTTTGTGGAGCAAACATCAATTCCAACGGCGTTGTTTAGTATGCTGCAAGCCTTGCCTGATACAGCACTCTGGCATCGGTTAGTGAAGGAAGGACGGCTACGGAAGGAAGGGGCTAATATTAATCAGACTACTTTAATGAATTTTGTGCCGACGCGACCCCTTGAAGATATTGCCCATGAGTATATTGAGGCTTTTTGGGAATTGTATGAACCATCTAGATTTTTAGATCGGACTTATCGTCATTATCGCATTTTGGGGGAGGCAACTTATCCTAAAAAAGGTAAAGGTGCGGGTAAGAAAGTTAATTGGGTGACTATTCGAGCTTTACTAACAATTTGCTGGCGACAGGGTGTTGTACGCAGCACTCGCTGGCAATTTTGGCGCAATTTGTTGAGTATGTTTTATCATAATCCTGGTGGTGTAAGTAGCTATTTAGCGGTATGCGCTCAGATTGAGCATTTCTTGGAGTATCGTCAGATTGTGCGCGATCAAATTGAGGCGCAGGTGGCTGAGTTTTTAGCTTCTGTTCCTTCAGTAAAGGTTCCTGAAATAGCGATTAAATAATTTTGTTAATGGTTAACGGTTAACTGTTAACTGTTAACAAAATTTATGGTACAATCTCCATCGGGTAATGCTAATATGACTTACGCAGGGAGTCCCAGAAACCGGGTTTTTGAGAGAATCTGTGGGTAAGAACGAAGTATTTTCGTAAAAAAACTGCTGGTTGAGCGAAAGTCGAAACCCGGTTTCTTTGGTTTGGTGCAACTGCTTCGTTCAAGTCCTGTAATGGTTGCAATACATTCTTCTGAAGAAGTAGCGCGATCGCTACTCCCCGTCGCTGGGATGCGCCAAACAAGGTACTGCTAAAAGGTAGAATTTGCGCGATCGCAGGCTTGTTGTCCACAATGATATCCTGGCTGACTTCAACGCCTGTAGTTGCTGCCCGATCGATCGCTTGGGCAAGTTGTGGGTAGATAAAAGTATATGGCTGATTAGTCCCATTCTGAGGACTGCGAGCGATCCCTATTCCAGATGGATCGACAATCGCAATTTCCACCACACCAGGCATCGTGGCAAAATTTTGCACAACTCGTTGCAAAATACTTTTATGCTCCAACTCTAGTAAGCCTTCTGTGGAAAACTCTAGGGATTGGGTAATAGATTGAGCCCGGTTTTGAGGGGAATAGCGATAAGTGTGGTTTGCTCCTCAAGAGTGCGATCGCTTACCCTATGTTTCGATATAGTCTAGGCAGATTAAGCATTTTACTGTTTTAGATCCGCCCCAGAATTTCCAAAACTGTATCAGTCCCCAAGCGATCGCGCCTTGATGACACTCATTAAGCGTTAGGATTTGGATGAGAGAAAATCTGCTAGCTCTGGAATTTCGCCGGCTCTTGTCCAATCATTTTCTCCGACTCGGCGCACGTTGGTTTTAGCCGTGATTTTCTGTTGCGATCGCAACTGCTCTTTAGTATAAGGGCCAACGGGGCCACTGCGAAAAACTTCCCATAAAACTTGCTGGGAGGTTGCGGTTTTTCTGACTGGTCGCATTACAGTCGCGCCCAGTTCTCCCTTTATTTGGTTAAGTTCAACTTCGATCGGGTCAGCGGGTGTTTGAGCTTTGGTTTTTTTAGCTTTTTTAGTAGTTTTAGCTTTGCCTTTTGTAGCCTTAGCTTTGGTTGCCGCCATAATTTTAGCTGCCTGTTTGCGCCCCCAAAAATGCCACAAAATCATGGCGATTGTTGTCCAAACCAAGTACAAAGTTCCACTTAAAGCTTCTGAGGTTTCAGTCGGTTTTCCCTGCGATGCTTCACTCGACAGCTCGTTAAGGATCGCGATGTAAATTGGTATGCTGGCAATGCCTGATAGCACATTGGTATAAATTATTACAGTAAAATCGTGGGCTGCTAATTTCCAACTGGTTTCGTGATGAATAAAACTTTTGCTAACTGAGGCATTGTGTTTTTGGGTTTTCTTTTGCTGAAGGTTGTTGTATCCTGGAAAGCTTTCAGGCCACCAGCTTGCTATCCAGTTTGCCCAGTGTGCTCCGTAGTAGTGGATGGCAGCAAAAGCTGTGACTGTAGCAAAAAACCACATAATTACTACTAGGAAAACTCCTAAACCTAAGAATACCTCTGATAAATTTAATTTGCTAGCTAATACTGCGACTACTATGCTGATTGCTGCAACAGGAAAGCAGCTAATTAGGGGGATGTAAAGAAGCTGTTGCGTTTTGAGGTAGGTATTAATTAATGGCCAGCAGAATACTATAAGAGAGTTGAATCGGCTGGGTATTTTCCAGTAGTAGAGATAGGCAGAAGCGATCGTGCTTAAGATGCCATAGATGAGGAGTGCTTTGTCTTCTATATATACAGAGTAGCGGTAGTAACTTCTTGAATAGTAAATTGGTGCGATCGCATCTGCAACGGGGCTAGTCACTATTACCGCTAGGAATAGCACCAAAAATCCGGCTAGCCCTTCTTTCCAGTGTTGCCAAGATCCAGTAGGGGAGGTATTTGGGGAATCAGCGCGCGATCGCTCTAATTGTTCGGCTAGTCGCACCGCTACATAGTGATAGCCAGCCATGAGCGGAATTTGACAAAACCAGGCAACTGTAGCTAATTTTTCTATGTCGCTTGCGGTTCCGATGTTTCGCCAAAACAGGTGGATAATGCCGAAGAAGGTGACGTTTAATGCGACCCCACGCAACCATGAGGTAGGATATGGTAAGCCTTTTGGCCAGTTGGAAGTATCCATAAACCTGAGATGTTTGGTAGGGGTATCAAGATTGTCTCAGGTTTTGAGTTGTCCAATCAGTGTTTAGTGTCACATTAAAATTCAGCCTCCCAGACATAAGAGCCTCAGAGGGCTGAAAACTATTTGGACTCGCTCAAAACTTGGAATAGTAACACTCTGGATCTTCGTCGTAGTCGGAGTAGCCACCCCCGCTGAGGCTCAGAAAAGCTGTCCTTCTACTCTTCTCCGGCTTAACTTGCTAGAATTGTCGAAATCTAATAAAAATTATGAATTCTATGGCTTTTCTTCAAGGAATAAACACCGCCAATATCGTCAGCTTCCTGAATTTTGTGTTGCTAATGGAACTGGTGTACTTCTTCATGAAAGGAATGAAAGAGGGGGTGCTGGCAGGAAAAATAACTACCAGACAAATCATCTGGGTAACTATATTCACAGCAATTTCTTTCTGTCTGTGGCAAATGTGGCCCTCTAATCTTGCTTTGTTAGCCGTACTGCCGCAGACAGGGTTTTGGGTATTTGCTGGGGGGCTGACCGGCTGCATTCTCAATAGGGGTTGCTCAAATTTGATGCGATCGCTTTAATTTGTTACCGCTAAACTGTCTTACCAATAAAAACAGCCCGTAGGTATTGACTTCCTAACGGTGGTTTTGAGGATGAGTGCGCGATCGCAACCTTTATCTTTTCAAGGTGAAATATTACGCATTGGGAGACTAATGGGAGAATTCTACAAATTTTGTAGATTCTCCCTTAATTGAGGGGTGGTATACTCTCTGCTGGTTTGAACGGGACAGACGGGGCTCGAACCCGCAACTTCCGCCGTGACAGGGCGGTGCTCTAACCAATTGAACTACTGTCCCAAGTTTTAAAGTTTTAAGGCACAATTTCTATTATGCCTATCTAGCCACAACTTGTCAAGGGGTTTGCTGAAAATTTATTCCGAACCCCAAAATCTGGGTAAATTGCAGGGGGTTGAAGTTATTGTCGCTCACCAAGAGGAGCGATCGCCTCCCATCCGCCAGCAAGGGCCCCAAGGTCAAACCCTCCAGATTATCCAGCCTCAGATTGAGTTCTTTTAAGTCCAGCAGCAGCCTCTTCTGAGCAGGGGAGACTTGGGAGAGGCGATTTTTGAGGCTGTCGATCGCCTGAATATTGTCCGCTTTTTCCAAAGAAACGTCAAATATCCTAATTGTAACGCCGTTTGCTTGGGAAAAGGCTCGCTCTAAACTCAGCAGGCGATCGTCTGCGATCGCGACTAAATCCACTAAACCATTAGTAATAAAACTTCCCGGCGGATTAGGCTCACCAACCAAGGGTTCTGTAATATATACAAACTCTTTTTCTGGCTGATTACTAACCAAATTATAGCGCAAAATCCGGCAAGGCGTACCTGTTTGACTCGTAGGGACATCGCCATCTTGAACCAAAGCATTTTCTGTAGCTGTAAACAGATATTTTCGATCGGGAGTTACCGCCAAACTTTCCAAAGCCAAGTTATTACGGACACCGACATCGCCCTTAGCATTGGGCAAAAATTTATCAGGGATTGGTAGCGTTTTTAATAGCTTACCTGTCAGTGAAAAGGCCTTAATAAAAGGAGAAATTTTGCGCTCAGTATCTCCCTCGGAAGAGACAAAGACACTATCTCTACTAAAAGCAATTCCCTCGGAATCAAGACTCAAAGGAGCAAAAGGTTTGCCATTTTCATCTAACAGTGTAGTCACGCCTACAAATTTCACTCTCTCCGGTTTCAGCTTACCAGAACTCAAATCAATTTTCAGAGTGTAAAATCGAGCAGCAGCCTTTTGACTGCGGTCATCAGAAATAGCATAATAAACTTGTTTACTAGCATCATAAGTAATGCCTGAAAGTCCCCCTAATTCCGTGTTCTGAAACTTTAAGCCAGTCGAAAATGTTGCTTCTCCGATAGAATCGACTCCTGCGATCGTCAAAGGTAGGGCGGGCAAACCCATAACAATAGTTAAACTCAATCCTATTAACAAACAATAGAGCCAAGGCAGAAACTTGAGGGTTTTGATCATGTCAAATTAGCACGGAAACCAGTATAACTCACTTCCAGAAATGGGCGACTGAGACTCACAAACTCGCCGCAAATGATTAGCTAAGCGCTCCCCCCCTAAAGGAGCTAAAATATAATCTTCCACTCCTAAAGTCCGGTCTACCCAAGGTAGGCTAAACTTAACTTTTGGACTAAGGGCAACAATTGGAACTTCCTGAAGTTGCGGGTAATGGCGAAGTTCTTCAGCCCAGGCTTTACCCTGTGTTTCTGAAACTTCTGCATAAATCAGTACCATGTCTACGAAACTGGGCAAAAATTGAGAGTGAACTGCTTCTATATTAGATAAAAATGTGACTTCAAATCCATTAACGGAAAACAATCTTTTCAGATTTCTAGAGTTGTTCGGCGGTGTACCAATGGCAACTACGCGGGTTTTTTCTAATTTATTTTCCCAGTTGTACTGCCTTGTATCTGCCCCTATTTGCCCTGAATTTAAGGGGTTATTACAGAGAGTACAATTGGGAATATTGTAGGCACTTCCTTCCGATACTGGAATAGGCAAATTGCAGCGGGCGCACTGGATAACTGTACAGTTTCCTCCTAGAAAATTGCCAAAGCAATCAATATCTCCTTCCACATAAAGCTCTCGAAAGTCCCGTCGCTGTTGTAGCTGTTTCCACAGATCCTTAAAGTCACTATGATAGCCCCAATATTCATAAACTAATCCTCGAAAAAATAGCGGGCCGCTCATGGGACTCAGAACACTTTTGCCACGACTGACATAGTAAGCAACATAGCTCATTAATAACTCTATGTTTGTATTTTTCCCCCTAGTTTTTTGATGGCTTGGTATAGGATTACTAACTGGATTTGGGGAAGGGAGAGGGATCTGGGGAATCAAAGCATGGTTATGATTTCTGGTCGAGCTCAATATCCTTGCTGTTTTCGCCTGAGAAAGGGCTAGTTCTGCATCCGCAATCAATTGATTAGCAGAGGATTTAGCGTCAGGAATAGTGCTAGCAACTCCGTAACTGAGAGTGACGTATTTACCGATCTGAGAATTGGTATGCGGGATTTCTAATGCTTTTACCCGAAAGCGGATTTCTTCTACAATTAGTACAGCATTTTCCGCCTCTGCATTTGGTAAAATCGCTGCAAATTCTGTGTCGCTGTAACGAGCTACTAAAGCACCTAAACGGTTCACATTAGAACGAATTGTAGTGGCGATTTGTTTCAGAGTGCGATTGCCTGCTTGATAACCGTAGGTGTCATTATATTTTTTGAAAAAGTCTATCTCCCAAATAATCAGAGACAAAGGTATTTTTTCCTGTATTGCTCGCTGCCACTCTGATAGAAAATATTCGTCGAAGCGGGAACGGTTAGGAACCAAGGTAACGGGATCTAATAAAGTTAGTTGCTGCAATTTTTCCTGCGCTACTTGCAACTGCTGATTTAGATCTGATTGCTGAATCGCGATCGCGATTTGAGTTGCCATTCCTTTGAGCAAGTCTATCTCTGATTGTTGCCACTGTCGGGGTGTCGAACATTGATGCACAATTAACAATCCCCAGAGTTGATTGGAGATGGGAAATTCTGACTCTGGACTGTTTTGCAAAATTGGTACTGCCAGCCTTGCTTTGATATTAAAAAATGTTAGTAATTGCAGCAGCCGCAGATCTAGTCCGGCATGGCGGATATCGGTAATGGCCAAAGATTCTCCTTGCTGATACTTTTGAAGGTATTTTTTTTCTAAAATAGAGGGATAGTGAATAATAAATTCCAGCATGGAAGGGAAACCCAAACCTACTGCCTCTGCAACGGCTGAACCGTTCCCGTCTTTAAAAAAACGGTGGATAATTACTCTATCGGCTTGCAGAAATTCCCGCAATTCTGTAACTGTGCTATTAAAATTTTCCTTCAGGTTTAATGACTGGCGAATTCGATCTTGCATCGCTCCAATTAGCCGATCTCGATCGCACTGTTGCTCTCGCAATTTTTCTACTTGTTTGCTCTCAGTAAGGTCGCGGATAATATTTAATATGATTTTTTCTTCGCCGAGTTCTATGCTTTGGGCGGTGATTTCGATGGGAAATACGCTCCCGTCTTTGCGGATGTGAACCGTTTCAAAAGTAATGGCTTCCTTGTCTACTTTTGCCATTTGCTCAGCAAAGCTATCCAAGTTATCAGAAACTTGTAAATGCTGAATATTTAAAGAAAGCAATTCTTCAGGCTCATAACCGTAAGCCTTGAAAGCGGCATTATTCGCTTCAGTAATTCTCCCATCAAGCTGAGTAAATAAAATTAGATCGCGAGTATTTTCCGAAAGCAGTTTATAGCGTTTTAATGTCTCTTCTACATAACTATGTTTGCTGAGAGTGTTGCTAAAACCGTAGGGCATTTCCTGATTGCAGTGTCTGCACAACCAGTAAAGTTTTCCGAGGCGGACATGGGACAGCAAAGGGTAGGAACATAAGGGGCAAACATATTCACTCATAATATATAATTGTGATTGTGAATTGATTGTGAATCTAAAGGTGTTTTTTTAATCCGCAGCTAAGCGGCTGCTCCTGCAATTATTATCACTTGAAACTCATAAAAAATTACTATAAGTTTACAAACTTTTAATAAACTCAAAGAAACTTTGTGTATAAAAACTTTTTTAAAGATTTTATGAAGGCAAAAAAGCTAATTCTCGATCGCTAACAAATAATTAAATATTCTGTAAAAAGCTTGCTAACCAATCCTTAACATGGTAGGTGGCGCGGCAGTCATCCTCATTATAACGGACGATCGCATCGAGAAATGCGCGATCGCCCGTTTTTAACCACTCATCATACCAGCAGACGCACTGAGCTCCATTCGCTTTAGCGTCGCGCCACTCAAAACCCATCCAACGGGCAATGGGTTTGAGAGCATAACTATCTACTGGCAAGGTGACAGTTTGCGTCACCTGTTTGTGAATATCGACAAAACGTTTGAGCACTGGTTGCCACTGGTAAGCTGGAGTTTTGTAGCATCGCGCTAACCGCTTGACAGTTTGAATTTCGTAGTCGCAAAAATGAAAAATGGGAGCGATGGGATAACTCCAAACTAAGTCTAAAAATTGCTGCCAGATTAAACCTTCATCAGCGGGTGTTTCTGCTAGAAAAGCATGATAAGTCTCTGTGTTTTTAGACCGATCTACTACTAATACACCTTGCAGATAATCTAAATTTAGCTCTGGTTCTGCTTCGAGATCGAAGTATATTTCTACTGGGGTGGTAGTTAAAAAATTAGATGGGTAATTTGGTCTTGATAATGGGGAAGTAGGAGTTGGAAAGAGGGAATTAGGAATTAGGTTTTCTGAACTTCCATTTTCGGCGATCGAATTTCTGATCGTTGCTTGATTTTGCAGTTTTGATTGAGCTTGCTGCACCAACTGCGCTGCTATTGGGCCCTCAAATTCCCGGTAAGTAATTAACAATTCAGGATTTGCTAAAGCCAGAGATTCGACTGTAGTTAAATTAAGATTTTGCAGTTGAGCATAACGTGCAGGTGTGACTCCCGGCAAGAGAGAAAGGTGTTTTTTTGATTCGGCAATCCCATAACAACTGGTATACCAGCGGCAAAGATTGCATTTCTGACGAGAAATAAACATCTCTGGGTCGTTTTTTTCTTCAAACATCTGAATGCAATGTTTTAAGATTTCCTGCATTTGAGGCAACCGCTGCCACAAATTCACCGCATAAGGCCCTTTTTCTCGCAGAATTAACCATGCAGTATCGGGCATTACCCCCTGTGCCGACGCTAGCACCTGAGCATGAAAAGCACTAACAATTTGATAGTCAAGTTTGGGTCGCTTGGCGATCCAAATGTCAGCAGGAGCATACATCCAATCGCCAAGATCCGAATCCCCCGGCTGTTTTACTAGCAAGTGGGGACGGCTGAGTAAGGCAATATTTGAAGGAAGAAATGAGGGATTTACTATATTGGAAAATTCCGAATTTTCGATCGATTCTGATAAATTTTCCGATTTCTCATGCTGCAAAAGCACTCCTCGATAAATGCGATCAACGCCTTGGCGCATTAAACTTAAAGTAGCTTCTGTACCTGCTACCCAATCTCCATGAGGATAGTATGGTTGATGATATGCTTGCTGTTCTACAATTGTTTGGCGATAAGTTAAGCTATCGCGGATCAGTTTCAGCAGAAAATCGCTGGCTGGGTCTAATTGGTTGATATCTCCGTAAGCATCTAAAAATGCTCGGCGATTGCAGCGTTGGTAGTTAAGAAGTTGTTTATCTGTTATCAACATTTAGGGGATAATATGGATGTTAGCTTTTAATTTTAGATTGGGTGGATAGCTTATTCTTAAGGTTAACTGACTGCTGGACAAAAATATCAGGGATAACACCAATGACAAATTCAAAATTAGCAGCTCATCGGCAGCATTTTCCAGCTTTAGCTAATAAAGCTTATTTTAACTATGGGGGACAGGGCCCGCTGCCCCAGATGTCTTTAGAGGCTATCAAGCGATCGTATGAATGCGTGCAGCAAATGGGGCCTTTTTCTAGGGAGGTCAATGCTTGGGTGACAGGGGAGGCGATCGCAACACGATCGGCGATCGCATCTGAGTTAAATGTCCCAGCGGAGGCGATCGCACTAACGGAGGATGTCACCGTCGGCTGCAATATTGCTTTTTGGGGCATTGACTGGAAGCCTGGAGATCACCTGTTGCTGTCGGATTGCGAGCACCCTGGTATTGTAGCAACTGCGATGGAACTTCAGCGCAGATTTAATATTGAAATCTCTACTTGTCCGCTAATGGCAACTTTGAATCAGGGAGATCCGGCGGCGGTTATTGCTCAACATTTGCGACCAAATACTCGCCTATTAGCAATCAGTCATATTTTGTGGAATACGGGTCAAGTTTTACCTCTAGATGAGATCGTTAAAGTTTGCCATGATTCTCCTGTTTCTACTCTTAAAAATGGGATGGTCAGAGTGTTAGTAGATGCAGCTCAATCAGTGGGAGTATTGCCTTTGAATTTGATTAATTCTGGCGTAGATTTCTATGCTTTCACGGGTCATAAATGGTGGTGCGGGCCAGAAGGTTTGGGGGGACTGTATGTAAGTGCTGAGGCTTTGCCAGATTTGTATCCAAGTTTTATTGGTTGGCGTTCAATTGTTATGGATAAAACTGGTAATCCTACTGGTTGGAAAGGGGGAGCGCAGCGTTATGAAGTGGCAACTTCTGCCTATCCTTTATATGCAGGTTTGCGGGAAGCGATCGCACTTCATCACCAGTGGGGAACTATTGAGGAACGCTATCAAGAAATCTGCCGTTTGAGTGGGTATCTTTGGGAGCGCTTATCTGAGATCGATGGCGTTAATTGTCTGCGGAAGTCACCGCCAGCAGCGGGTTTAGTTGCTTTTGAATTGACTAATGGAAAACCCCACGATCGGCTAGTAGATTTTTTGTATCAACAGAATTGTATGGTGCGGACAATTCTCTCGCCTGACTGCGTGCGGGCTTGCGTTCATTATTTTACTACGGAGTCAGAAATTGATAAATTAGTTGACGCGATCGCTAGTCAAATAGTATATTTTATATGAGATAATCGCTTTTTTACTCAGTCTAAAGAAGGATTGCCTCATTATCAAAGGTTTTGTAAATTGGAGATAACTTTCGCTGCCAATTTTAAAGACCTCCTAGTAATAACTGGTAAGTTAGCAACCGTATCGTCATAATCTGCCAGGTTGCGATTATATCGGATACGATCCAGAGCTTCACCTATCTGTTGGCGAATAGGGTCAGAACTATTCTGAAATTGCTTAATCACGTACTCATGAGTATTTTTGCGCGGAATCGAAAGACCCATTGTATCGCGCAAGTGATTTCGTGCTTGAATGAAAGCACTGTAGTATGCTCTACTAATAGCTGAACGTAACCGCGATTCCTGAGTAGCAGAAATCTGAGCTTTTCCAGCCAATTGTTGAGCTAAAGCGAGATATTCCGACCAATTAAAACTCATTACTCCAGATTGGTAAACATTTTATGTTGCGAACGCCGCGAAGCATTAAGCCACCAAGCATTATCTAATTCCCAAAGCCTGTCAACTGACTCATCAGCATCAATGTCTGTAGCAATCAAGAGTACCAGTTTATCATCATCGGTCGATGAGCTTTCTGGATCTATCGCCATATCTAAAATTAGTGCATCGCTGGGAAAATAATAGCGAATCTCGTCGGGCGCTTCCAATAAAACTGGAATCAAAAAAGGATATTCCTCAATAAACTTCAACACCTCCGATCGATTTCTGAGAGTATAAAGTTTTTCAATCTGCTCTATTTCACCTGGATCAATATTAACTGTGGACGTTGTACTGATTTGTACTGTCATCTTACATCTCCCCCAATATATTTATTTACACAAATACCATTCTATTATATCATAGTATATAAACATAAAGCTTGATTAATCTTATGCCTAGACCAGCGTTATATATAGCCATCACCAATCACGGATTCGGCCATGCTGTCCGCGCCTCATCCATTGCCGGAACAATTCAGAAATTATATCCAGATATTTTATTAATTATGGTGACAACTGCACCGAGATGGTTGTTAGAATCTTACATCACAGGCGATTTTATTCACCGCCCCCGTGCCTTTGATGTTGGAGTTGTGCAATCTGATAGCTTGAATATGGATCGAGGTCTTACGCTGGAAAAATTACAAGAACTTCGCACCCAACAGCGGTCAATTATAGCTAGTGAAGTTGATTTTATTAAGCAAAATCGCGTGGGATTAGTGCTTGCTGATATCCCCCCTTTAGCTGCTCCCATTGCTAAAGCGGCGGGCATTCCTTGCTGGATGCTGAGTAACTTTGGCTGGGACTTTATCTATCGCGATTGGGGCGGTGAATTTATAGAAATAGCAGATTGGATTAGCGAATGTTTTAGCAAGTGCGATCGCCTATTTCGTCTGCCTTTACATGAACCAATGAGCACTTTTCCTCACATTGAGGATGTCGGGTTAACTGGCGGCGATCCTCGCTATAATCTAGATGAACTTAAGGAGAAATTTGGCATCAAAGCACCTATTGAAAAAACAGTATTGCTTACCTTCGGCGGCTTGGGTTTAGAACAAATACCCTACCACAATTTACAACAATTTCCCGATTGGCAATTCATCAGTTTTGACCCTCAAGCACCCGCTTTACCAAACTTGATAAATATTAATAACAGGGATTCCCAAAAATCTACTTTAATCCCCTTTCGCCCCATTGATTTTATGCCGCTATGTGGGCGGTTAATTTCTAAACCAGGATACAGCACTTTTTCAGAAGCTTTGCGCGTGGAAATACCGATAGTTTCTCTCACGCGGGAAGGGTTTGCAGAATCTCCAGTGTTATTAGAAGGCATTCAGAATTATGCTCACCATCAAATTATATCAAATTCTGATTTTTTTGAGAGTAACTGGGAATTTCTGCGACAATCTTTGCAACCGCCACGCTTATCGGATAAATTAGATAAATACGGGACTGAAACAATTGCACAATCTGTAGTTAATTATTTTCAACACTAAACCATGACTCACTATCAACAGTTAATCAGAATTCAAACCGCTGGTAAATCTCTATGTAACATCACTTCCAAGGTAGAAGATGCAGTAGTTAAATCAGGTGTTAAAATAGGACTTTGTACTCTATTTTTGCGTCACACTTCTGCTAGCTTGGTAATCCAAGAAAATGCCGATCCTGATGTGTTGCGAGATTTAGCTAACTTTTTAGCTAAGATTGTGCCAGAAGGGCCTTATTACATTCACGATGCCGAAGGGCCAGACGATATGCCGGCACATATTCGTACTACTTTAACTCATACTTCGGAACAAATTCCGATTTCACAAGGGAGATTGGTATTAGGAACTTGGCAAGGTATTTATTTATGGGAACATCGACAGCGAGGAAATATGCGGGAAGTTGTTGTTCACATTAGCGGTGATTGAGGAAAATTGAGCGCGATCGCAATCTGTACTTCACTCATTTTAATAGATTCTGGAGTCATGGGCGAATTATAAAATAATCGGCGCGGTGGCCCCACAACTTCATATTCAGGATGTTGTTCTAACCAATCTTTTAACTTTTGCAAATTAGTTTCGTAGCTTTCCCAAGTATAAGCACCTTGCACGCCGATACTGACAACAGTCATCTGCTGATTATCTATTACCTTTCATATTTCTTTCGATATCAAGGTTGACATTGACTATTATATTACCAAGGGCGATCGCGTTGATTTAGCTTTGCGATCGCATCATTAACCTTACCTCGAAAGACGTTTCCCGATTGATAATCTTGTTTTCCTTGTGCAATATTAGCAGCAATTTCAGTAAGACGGCGATCGCTAAGTCTCCGGTACATGATGACAAGTAGAGTGGTTTGTTCATCAGTAGACAAGGTTTAGATCGCGTCTAAAATACTGTCAAATGTTAAAGTTTGCATGGTGAATTAGTTTTGACCGTGATGATGGCTATGTCTTATCTCACTCGATCCTACTTTTAAGGATTCTCACTGAAGCTATTTAGAAGGCACTCTATAGGGAGTATAATATTTATAATCGAATAAAACAGATACAACCTCAATCGATCCCACTCTTAAAAAATATGACAACACAACGGATTGCAGTCCTTCTGCGAAATGGTCAACCTGACGAAAATGTAACAGTTCAAGGTTGGGTTCGCACCAAGCGGGAATTGAAAGAATTTACCTTTGTCGAAGTTAACGACGGCTCAGCAATGGCTAATTTACAAGTAGTAATCAATCTAAATTTACCAAACTATGAGCACATTGTCAAGCAATTAAATACAGGTGCATCCGTCGAAGTCACGGGAGTATTAGTTGCGTCCCCAGCCAAGGGACAAAGAATAGAATTGAAAGCCTCGGCGGTGACAGTTTACGGCGATGCAGATCCGCAAACTTATCCATTGCAGAAAAAACGTCATTCCTTTGAATTTTTGCGGACGATCGCGCACTTGCGATCGCGCACAAATACCTACAGTGCTGTATTTCGCGTCCGTAACGCCTGCGCTCATGCCGTCCACCAATTTTTTCAAGAACGCGGTTTTCTCTGGGTTCACACTCCAATTATCACCGCTAGCGACTGCGAAGGCGCAGGGGAAATGTTCAGCGTTACTAACTTTGATTTGAAAAATATTCCCCGCAACGATCGAGAACAAATTGATTTTACCAAAGACTTTTTTGGCAAACCAGCTTATCTCACAGTTAGCGGCCAATTAGAAGCCGAAGTTATGGCGATGGCCTTCGGGAATGTCTACACCTTTGGCCCGACTTTCCGAGCCGAAAATTCCAATACTTCCCGCCATTTAGCCGAGTTTTGGATGATAGAGCCAGAAATGGCATTCTGCGACTTAGAAGGCGATATGGATTTAGCCGAAGCCTTCCTAAAACACATTTTTAAATATGTGTTGGAAACTTGCCAGGAAGATATCGAATTTTTCAACGAGAGGATTGACAAGACAGTTTTGGCAACGGCTGAAAACATTATTAACAATCAGTTTGAGCGGATTACTTATACCGAAGCAGTCAGGCTTTTGGAACAAGCAGATAAGCAATTTGAATTTCCCGTAAAATGGGGTTTGGATTTGCAATCAGAACACGAGCGCTATTTAGCAGAAGAACTGTTTAAAAAGCCCACAATCGTCACCGACTATCCAGTAGAAATTAAAGCATTTTATATGCGCTTGAGCGACGATGAAAAAACAGTGCGGGCAATGGATGTTTTAGCGCCAAAAATTGGAGAAATCATCGGCGGTTCCCAGCGGGAAGAAAGATTAGATGTACTCGAACGACGCATCGAAGCGCAGGGAATGAATAAAGAGGATTTGTGGTGGTACTTAGATTTACGGCGCTATGGTACAGTGCCTCATGCAGGGTTTGGTTTAGGATTTGAAAGGGTAGTGCAGTTTATGACAGGAATGGGGAATATTAGAGATGTAATTCCTTTTCCCAGAGCACCTTTGACGATCGATTTTTAGATTTGAGATTTAGAATACTTGATGACTTAATTCAATCAGCCAAAATGACTCAACTCAATCAGAAAAAAACAAGCAAGTCCACCAATATCCAATTACCCAAATGTCCCACTGGAATTCAGGGACTAGACGAAATTACTGGAGGCGGACTACCCAAAGGACGACCGACGTTGGTTTGTGGTTCTGCTGGCTGCGGTAAAACTCTGCTAGGAATGGAATTTCTAGTTCGTGGCGCGACAGAATACGGCGAACCAGGGGTATTTATATCCTTTGAAGAAACCGTAGAAGAGCTCACTCAAAATGTCACTTCTTTGGGGTGGGATTTAGATCGATTGGTAGCCGAAAAAAAGCTCAGCATTGACTGTTTGTATATCGATCCTTCCGAAATTCAAGAAACTGGTGAATACGATTTAGAAGGGATCTTCATTCGCTTGGGCTATGCGATCGATAGCATTGGTGCCAAACGGATAGTTCTAGACACGATTGAAGTTTTGTTTTCCGGTTTATCCAATACTGGCATTGTCCGAGCAGAACTCCGCCGTTTGTTTCGTTGGCTCAAAACCAAAGGTGTTACTGCTATTATCACAGGTGAACGAGGTGATAATAGCCTAACTCGTCAAGGCATAGAAGAATACGTCTCTGATTGCGTTATTCGTTTGGATCAGCGAGTTTATGAAGAACTCTCTACCAGGCGGCTGCAAATTTTTAAATATCGAGGTTCTCAACATGGTAGTAACGAATATCCTTTCTTAATAGAAGAAAATGGTATTTCTGTCTTACCAATTACCTCCATTGGACTAAATCATAACGTTTCTAGCGATCGCATCTCCAGTGGCATCCCCCGCCTAGATGCCATGCTGGGAGGAGAGGGTTACTTTCGCGGTAGTAGCATTTTGATCACGGGGATGGCTGGGACAGGCAAAAGTACGATCGCTGCTGCTTTTGCCGCCGCCACCTGTCAGCGCGGAGAAAAGTGCCTGTATCTCGCCTTTGAGGAAGCCCCCCAACAAATTCTCCGTAACATGAGATCGATCGGTATGGATTTAGAGCGTTATATTCAACAGGAATTGCTACAGATTCAAGCATTACGTCCTACCGCTCATGGTTTAGAAGTACATTTAGTACAAATTCATCGATGGATCAACTATTTTCAGCCTACTACCGTCATCATCGATCCGATCAGCAACCTAACTTTAACTGGCAGTCTTCTGCAAGTTAAAGCCTTCTTTATGCGCGTAATTGACTACTTAAAATCGCAACAAATCACAGTGTTGATGAACAACCTAATTAGTGGCGGAACTCCCCTGGAAAATACAGAGATCGGGATTTCTTCGCTGATGGATACCTGGCTAGAAGTGCGGGTAATTGAAAGCAACGGCGAGCGCAATCGCATCCTGCAAGTCATCAAGTCTCGCGGGATGGAACACTCAAACCAGGTGCGAGAATTCCGATTAACAAGTCAAGGCGTGGAATTGGTAGATGTTTACTTAGGACAGGACAAGGTACTAACTGGAACCGCCAGGGCAATTCAGGAGTTAGCGGATAAACAAGCAACTATACGACGACAGCAAGAAATTGCTAACCGACGGCGAGATTTAGAACAGCAACGACAATTAATTCAGACTCAAATTACTACATTACAGATGCAGATGGAGGCAGAAAAAGCAGAAGTCGATCGCCTAAATCAAGAGGAGAATATGAATAAAGTCGGGTTTCTTCAGGATCAAAGGATCATCGCGCAACTTCGTCGGGCTGATTAACCAGTTACCACATTTAGAAAACAGGGAAATAGCCATTATGAATCAACATAGCGAACTGAATTCACCTAAATTAGAGAGATGGGAACTGCGACTGTACATTGCCGGCCAGACTCCCAAATCAGTGAGAGCCTTTGCTAACCTGAAAAAGCTCTGTGAAGAATACCTCCACGCTCAATATCGAATTGAAGTTATTGATTTATTACAGAACCCGGAGTTAGCGAAGCAAGATCAAATTCTGGCAATTCCAACCCTAGTGCGAAAACTGCCGCAACCGATTCGGCAAATCATTGGGGATTTATCTAATCAGGAAAAAGTTTTAGTAGGACTTGATATCGCAAAGGTTGAAGAATGAAAAAACACTCTGAACACAGACAGTTGAGAGGAAATAGTAATGGTAAATGAAGTACCGCCGGAAGACAATCAGCTACTGCAAGAAGACAACAATAATTTGATGGCAAATTTTGAACAAGCAATCGCGGAACTGGAACAGCAACATTACTGTCTCCGCTTATATATTGCCGGCACAACTCCCCGTTCGACGAGGGCGCTACAACGGATCAAATCTATCTGTGAAACCTATTTACAAGGACGATATGACTTAGAAGTGATTGATGTTTATCAGTCTTCAGAACAAATGCACCTAGATAACATCGTTGCCATCCCCACCTTAATCAAGCAACTGCCTCTCCCCCTGCAACGTATGATTGGGGATCTGTCCGATACCGAAAAAGTGTTGTTTGGGTTAGATATTGTACCTAAATAAAATACTCTCTTAACCCTGGTACTTACAATGGAAGATACTAATAAATCAAAAACAGAACTGTTAGCTGAAATTCAATCTTTGCGCGAACGGCTGACCGCAAGCGAGGATATCGTGCGAGCGATTCAGCAAGGGGAAGTAGATGCGTTAGTTATTTCTACCGCCCAGGGTCGAAAAGTTTTTACCCTCCAGAGTGCTGACCTATCCTACCGACTGTTAGTTGAGGAGATGCAACAAGGGGCTGTAGTCCTTTCGACCGATGGGCTAATTTTGTACTGCAATAAAAGTTTTTCCAATTTATTGAAACAACCGTTAGAGAAGCTGATTGGTTCATATTTTCAATTCTTAATTTCCCCCCATGACACCCCTCTATTTCAGGCACGAGTTCAACAAGCAGAAATGGGCGATCGGCATCCTGTAGAAATGTTTCTGCTCGCCCGCGATGGCGTTGAAATTCCTGTCTACCTATCCATCAATCCTCTGATCCTTGATGACTCCCCGATCAACTGTCTTGTAATTACTGATTTAACTGAACAAAAGCGCCATGAAAAGACTATTGCCTCGGAAAAACTGGCGCGTTTAATTCTAGAGCAGGCGGGAGAAGCAATTCTCGTCTGTGACCATACCGGACAAATTATTCGTGCTAGTGCAATTGCCCAACAACTCTGGGGAGAAAATCTACTATTTCAACCCTTTGATAGACTGGGAATTTTCAGTTTTTTTCAATCCAATTTTTCCTTAGTTATAAGCCAGGAAAAAATCTTATCAGCGGCAGATATTGCCCGTAATTCCCCGGTTAAAGTTCCCTTTTCAATTACACCCGTGCTGCATGGAGAAACCTATAAGGGGCTTGAGGTTGAATTTGAACGCCGGGATGGACAAGTTTTAAATCTGGTCTTAAATGCTCGCCCTCTAGCTGACCAGGACAATAACTTTAGAGGAGCAGTTGTAATTCTTACTAATATTACTCAACGCAAACAGGCTGAGAATGCCTTGCAAGCAGCCAAGAAAGATCTAGAAATAAAAGTTGTAGAGCGTACCCAGGAATTGCAGGTAGCAAACTATCGCTTACAACTAGAACTCTTGGAACGGGAAAGACGAGAGAAAATCCTTCAAGACCAAGCACAATTAATCGATTTAGCTCACGATGCCATTCTGACTGTCGATTTGAACGATGCCATTACTTTTTGGAATCACGGTGCGGCCGTATTGTATGGCTTTTCTCAAACCGAAGCTTTGGGAAAAACTCTAGCACAATTGCTGTCAACCAACTTTCCTAAGCCCTTAACAGAAATCAAGAAAGAACTATTTGAATATGGGCGTTGGGAAGGCGAACTTATCCAACAGAGAGGAGATGGTACATTAATATTTGTCGCTAGCCGTTGGACAGTGCAACGGGATTTAGCAGGTAAACCGAAAGGAATCATGAAAATTAACGCAGATATTACTAAAAGTAAGCAAGCAGAAAAAGCGTTAATTTATTCTAGTTTACGGCTATCTAAAATTTTAGATATTGCTAAAGATGCGATTATTTCAGTTGACGATCTTCAAACAATTACTCTATTTAATAAAGGAGCAGAAAAGATTTTTGGCTATACGGCTGCTGAGGTATTGGGAAAATCGTTGACTTTGTTATTACCTTCTCGGTTTGACTCTGTTTATAGCGAGAAATTTACTAATGTTCCTCAGTCTGATGAGAAAACCCGCAGGATGGAAGAGCGGAATGAAGTTTTTGGTCGCCGCAAAGATGGTACTGTATTCCCGGCTGAAGCTTCTATTTCTAAGCTGGAATTGAATGGAGAAAAAATATACACTGCCATTCTGCGCGATATTTCAGAACGCAAGATTGCTGAAACATCACTGAGAGAGCGAGAAGAACGCTTTCGCAAAGTTTTTGAAGAAGGGCCAATTGGCATGGCAATTGTTGGTTTGGATTATCGGTTTATTAAAGTTAATCCAATGCTGTGCCAGATGATCGGGTATACAGAATCCGAACTCCTTGCACTGACATTCTCCAATATTACCCATCCCGATGATTTAGAAATAGATGTACAATTAGCACAGCGATTGTTTAAAGGAGAGGTACCGTTTTACAAAATTGAAAAACGTTATTTAAAAAAGAACCAAGAAACTATTTGGGTTTCGCTAACAGGTTCTATCGTTCGCGATCGAGATGGCCAGCCTATTTACTATATAGCGATGATTGAGGACATCACCAATCGCAAACGGGCAGAAAAATCTCTGCAACAATATGAGCGAATCGTATCTACCACCCTCGATGGCATTGTACTTCTTAACCGCGATTATATTTATCAAATTGCTAATCCAGCTTACCTGTCTTGGTACAACAAATCTTCTCACGAAATTATCGGACATTCAGTGAAGGATATTGTGGGTCAAGAGGTGTTTGAAAATTTGAGTCCTGCGCTAGAGCAAGCTTTAGCGGGAGAAACTATTCAGTTTGAAAAATTGTTTGAGCATTTGCCAGGGGGAAAAAAATTTCTGAGCGTTACTTTTACACCTTATTTTGCAGTAGAACAAGAGATCTCAGGAGTCCTGATTAGCCTGCGCGATCTTACTAAACTTAAAGAAGCAGAGAATTCTTTACAGCAGAGCGAATCAACGCTGCGGAGTTTCTTCAACAGTGGTGCAATGCCGATGGGTATTGTTGAACTCCATAACGGAGATATCTTGCACATTTCCGATAATTGGGCGGCGGCTCAGTTTTTTGAGAGTACCCCAGAAGCTATGCAAAATCAGTTTGCTAGTGCGCTGGGATCGCCACCAACCACTATAGAGCAATGGACTACCTATTACCAACAATCTCAACAAATTCAAGCTCCCGTTCGATTTGAACATTTCTATGAGACTTCGACAAAGCAAGGATGGCTTTCTGTGAGTGTTTGCCCGATCGAACTTAGTCCCAGTGGATATCCCCGATTTTGCTATGTGGCTAAAGATATTACCGATCGCAAACGCGCCGAAGCTGCTTTAGCCAAAAGTGAGGAACAACTGCGATTGACGTTGGATTTTACTCATATCGGCACTTGGGACTGGAACGTGCATACCAATGAAGTGAACTGGAATGACAACCATTTTCGTTTGCTAGGAGTAGAACCACAACAAGCAAGCGATCCTTATCAGCTATGGCGCAAAGCAATTCATCCAGAGGATCTGGACAGAATCGAACAGGCGTTATCAAATGCGCTATTCCAGCATACTGACTATGAAGCTGAATACCGGGTTGTCTATCCCGATGGTACAGTTCGCTGGCTGGTGGGGAAAGGACGCGGGATCTATAACGAAGCGGGTGAACCGCTGAAAATGCTGGGGGTAATTTTCGATGTCAGCGATCGCAAACTTGCAGAACAAACGTTAGAACTTCAGGCTGTGATTACCCGCAGCATGGCGGAAGGCATTTGTCTAGTAAGAGCCGATAATGGATTAATTATCTATGCAAATCCTAAATTTGAGCAGATGTTTGGTTATGATGCTGGGGAAATGAACGGTCAGCACGTTGCGATCGTGAACTATGGCAATGAACAGATAGAGCCCGAAGAGGTAAATCAAGCCATTCGCACTGCTGTTTTACAAAATGGGGAATTTGCATATCAAGTTCATAATGTCAAGAAAGATGGTACTCCATTTTGGTGTAGTGCAACTTGTTCTGTATTTAAGCATCCTGAATATGGCGATGTTATGGTCGCAGTCCATCAAGATATCACCGATCGCACACAAGCAGAAGCAGCTTTGCGCGAGAGTGAAGAAAAGTTTCGTCAGTTTGCAGAGAATATTCAGGATGTGTTCTGGATGACAGACAACCAAACGCAACAACTTCTTTATGTGAGCCCTGCTTATGAAATTATTTGGCAACGTAGTTGTGAAACCCTCTATTCAAACCCATTAAATTGGTTAGCGACTATTCACCCAGACGATCGCCCACAAGTCGAAGCTGCGTATATTGAACAGCAAAAAACAGGAATTTACGATCGAGAATATCGGATTGTGCGACCCGACAATTCCATCCGCTGGATTCGCGATCGCGGATTTCCGATTAGAGACGAAGCCGGCAACATCATACGGATGACTGGCATTGCCGAAGACATTAGCGATCGCAAGCAAACTGAAGTAGAACTCGCTGCTGCTAAAGAAGCGGCCGTTGCGGCCAACCGTGCTAAAAGTGAATTTCTTGCCAATATGAGCCACGAAATTCGCACCCCCATGAATGCTATTCTAGGTTTTAGTGACTTGTTACAAGGATCGATCTCTGACCCCCAACCTCGTGCCTATCTTAACTCAATTGCTGCCAGTGGCAGAACGTTACTTGCCCTGATTAATGATATACTCGATCTTTCCAAAATCGAAGCAGGTAAGCTACAACTCCAATACGAACCAGTTGATGTGCGATCGCTAGTTCGGGAAATTCAAGAAATTTTAGACCCGAAAGCCCTTAAAAAAAGTTTGTCTCTCCTAGTAGAAATCGATGAAAACGTACCCACAGCCATTCTATTTGACCCCATACGCCTGCGCCAAATTCTGTTCAACACAGTTGGTAACGCCCTGAAGTTTACAGAGGCAGGATTTGTCAAAATATCTGTACGCGCACAATTAGATCTATCCCCTAGCTCGAATCGAGTACAGATAGAAATTACCATCGCAGATACCGGGATTGGCATTTGCTTAGAGCAACAACACAGTATTTTTGAAGCCTTTAAACAAAGTGAAGGACAAAGCACTCGTAAATATGGGGGTACAGGTTTAGGTTTAGCGATTACTAAACGTCTTACAGAAATGCTCGGTGGTACAGTCAGGCTCGAAAGCGAATTGGGCAAAGGGAGTGCCTTTACTTTTATCTTCCCCAATCTGACGATTACAGCAATAGAAACGCGATCGGTTGTGCCTTCAAAATTAGATGAAGATTTGAATCAATTGGGAACTGCAACTGTGCTAGTGGTGGATGATGTTCAATATAACCTCGATTTGATTGCGGGATATTTTGCAGGTAGCAAACACCGCCTGTTGTTTGCACAAGATGGACAAGAAGCGATCGAAATCGCGCAAAGAAATTGCCCCGATGCGATTCTAATGGACTTGTGGATGCCGAACATGGACGGACTACAAGCGATACAATTGCTGAAACAAAACAAAAGAACTCAAAATATTCCCATTTTGATCGTAACTGCCGTTTTGCGACTAGAGGACGAAATTACTGTGCGTCCTCTCTCCCAAGGATTCTTACGCAAACCCGTTAGCCGTTCCCAACTTGTCTCAGCGTTAAAGCAAATTTTACCCCAGGAAACTAATTATTTTACCATTGATGAAGCGCCCATAAATCCTACCCAAAACGAGCGAATTCAAGCAAATTCCAAAGCCTTGGCAAAGCTTCCAGAATTAGTTGAAAAACTCCGCCAAGAAGAAGAAAGCACTTGGTTAGAATTGTGTAAAACAATGAAACGGCGAGATATCCAAATCTTTAGGGAACGTTTGAGAGAGTGGGCGCACGAATACCAATGTCAAGCACTCCTCGACTATACGACGACCTTAGAAAGTCAGCTAGAAACCTTTAACTGGGAGCTATTGCCTAAGACCATAGAAAAATTCCCCGAAGTGAGACTTCAATTATTATGACATCATTCAAACCAGAAAACTGCTTGATTTTAGTCGTCGATGATGTTACTGAGAATCTGCAATTAATTGCTTTAATTCTAGAAAAAAGAGGTTATGAAACCACTTTTGCTACTAGCGGAAAGCAAGCTTTAGAGCGCGTTCAAACTGCCAATCCCGACCTAATATTATTAGATTTTATGATGCCACACATGAATGGCTTGGAAGTTTGCGAACAACTGAAAGCTAATCCTGATGTAGCAGAAATACCGATCATTTTTCTCACTGCTAGCCACGAGCAAGAGCATTTAATCCAAGCCTTTGAAAAAGGAGCAGTTGATTACATTACCAAACCCTTTAGTACAGCAGAGCTACTCGTCCGGGTGCGAACGCACTTAGAGTTAAAATATATGCGAGAGCAATTGAAAAAGTCGTTACAGGAGCAAGCACAATTAACTAAAGAGTTACAAAATTTAGCTAATACAGATCCATTAACTGGAGTGTGGAACCGTCGTTATTTGTTAACTTTATGTGAGGCAGAGATCGAGCGAGCTTGCCGATACAATCATTTGTTTTCTGTATTAATGCTGGATCTAGATCGCTTCAAACAAATTAACGATATTTACGGGCACTCTGTAGGAGATGAAGTGCTGATTGGGATGACAAAGATTGTCAAAAATTCTTTAAGAAAAGTAGATTTTTGGGGACGGTTTGGGGGAGAAGAATTTGTAGTAATTCTACCAGAAACTAATCTGGATTCTGCCGTAGACGTGGCTGAACGTATCCGCGCTACCCTGGAAAAGACAGAGTTTCCGATTCAAGAAAAACAGGTGAAAATTACAGTTAGTATTGGAGTCTCTACCTATCAATTGGAGGATCAAAAGATCGATCTGGTACTTCAACGAGCTGACAAGGCGCTTTATCAAGCCAAAAATCAAGGGCGCAACCGAGTTGTTGGCGATCGATAAAGCAACCGCTTTCGGCGGTTAGGGGCTAGGGCGTGTTTTCTTGCCTCGTTGTATCCTAGAAAATAGGTAAAAAATAGGCGATCGCGAATCTAAATCCTGAGTAATCAACCACATCTTACGGAGACTTCCGATCCGACCAAATTGGTAATTTGTTAACTTTTTTCAGGATTAAATCTACATAAGTCAAACCATTTTCTGCCCGATCTTCCCCAAAATATCCTTGGTTGCCATCGTGCTTATGAGGCCCACTAATTATTTCTGCATAACGCCCTTGTTGCCGAGCTTGATTGAATCCAGAGTTAACTAGCCATTGCCATCGCGACGGGAAAACAACCCCGCCAATATCATCAATTATATCTCTATTCCCGTGTAAATGATAGACGCGATTGACAGCATTAAAACCTACCTTCCCGGAAAAAACCCCACCCACAGAAACAACACTAATCTTAGCATTAAGCCATTCCTTAAGATAAGGAGTTGCACCTAACGCCACTTGTGCTCCACCGCTAGTACCAATTAGAATAATTTTAATAGGTTGATTTGGGGAAATTAAGATCGGGTGTTTAGCCTCCATCCGCTCGATAATTGCTGTGGCAATGCCCTGATTATAAACCTGTCCGTAGCGATAATCTAGAGAAATTGCAAATCTCCAAAGATTGCGAATTTTAATTAGTAAATCTCCACTAATAATCTTTCCCTTTGCCCGCTCAACAAACCGCCAAACAGGAGCGAACAAACGCTGCCCTCCTAAACTTTTATTGGCTGCTGAGTAAGGGAAAATATCGCCAACAGCAACGCATTCTGGATGCACGTCAACTAAAGTTTTAAGAAAGAACTCTTCTCCCGGAGTTAATTCGTCTGCCGAAAAATCGCCTACTCCGGGCAGAAAGATAATATAACAATTTAATACCCCAGAGTTAGGAATACGCTTGTTGGCAGGTGTTTCTATATTACCAGAGTTAGATCGCCCACTTTCCAGTCGATTTTTCTGTTTAAGACCTAGAGTTTCAGCACTTTGACCCAGCCACCAGACTAGAGTTCCCACTGGAGCAGTAATGCCCCATACTATCAGGATTGTAGTTGCTATGACTAAGAGCTTCAAACTGCCTCCGCGCAGCCAAATTAGTATCCACCCAGTTAACTTCAGCATTTAATCAAATCTGCTTGTAATTTGCTGTCTTAAGGCGTATTGTATCAAAGTTGTCAACTACTTCGATCATTAAGAATTTAACGTGAAAGGCAAAGATTCAACACAAGGTTTAGGCACAACTCTTAGGAATGCCTTATGTTTAAATGTCAATTTTTACGAAGATGCTGCCGATACTCCTAGAACTAAGCGGATCGCTTTAACGATTGTAATTTTAGCAGCCCTGTCTCACGTTTTAGGCAGCGCTGCGATCTTATTAATTAATCGGGCAACTCTGCCAATACTGGCGATCTCACTTTTAATTGATGGCTTCGCTGTTGTCGCTGGTTACTACTTTTGGACTTTCACGATCTCAAAAATAGCTCAGTGGCTAAAACCGAATCACGTTAGCTATAGGGAATTGCTGATTCCGATTGGATTTGCCTATGCGCCGCAAGTGCTGAATTTTTTGACGCTGATTCCGCTATTAGGACGAGCAATTGAGTTAGTATTATCTGTATGGAGTTTGCTAACTGTAATTGTGGCAGTCCGCCAAGGTTTAGATATTAGAACTCGCTGGGCAGCGTTGATTTGTTTAGTAGGTTGGCCTGTAATTCAAGTAGCGATTGGATTTGTACAGGTATTTGGACAGTTCCTTGCAAGGCAGTTTTAACAGGAGGATTTCAATATTTTTGTTGAATAGTTAGATTTTATGATATAATGCAATTCCATCTTCAACTGAGAGGGATGATGCTACTACTTATTTTAAGTAGTTGACCTCAACCAAAAGAGGGCGATCGCTACGTCAACTATTCGGCTATCCTCACTGGCTTTACCATTTAACAGCGATACATTAAAATAAAAGCAAGTACACAAAAATTAATATTATTTATTTTTTGTGGCACTCGCCCCGGCCAACCGTGAGGGGCAAATCAGCCCTAACTAAAACAGTAGGATAGGAAACATCTATGTTTGAAAGCTTTACAGAACAAGCCGTTAAGGTGATCATGCTCGCTCAGGAAGAAGCTCGCCGCCTCGGTCATAACTTCGTAGGTACTGAGCAAATCCTCCTGGGACTAATCGGCGAAGGTACTGGTATCGCCGCCAAAGTCCTCACGGAAATGGGCCTCAACATTAAAGACGTGCGGATAGAAATTCAAAAAATCATTGGCAGAGGTTCCGGCTTTGTCCCATCGGAAATTCCGTTTACACCTCGCGTCAAGCGCATTTTCGAGTCATCCCTGAACGAAGCTCGTAAACTGGGACACAACTATATCGGCACCGAGCACATCTTGCTGGGACTGATCGCAGACGATGAAGGCGTGGCGGCGAAAGTTCTAGAACAACTGGGTATCGAACGCGCTCAAGTCCGCACCCAAGTAATTCGGGCAGCAGGAGAAACTGTAGCGGTGGGTGGTGGTCGCGATCGCAATACCAAAACCCCAACCTTAGAAGAGTTCGGCACTAACCTGACCAAACTAGCAACCGAAGGCAAACTCGACCCCGTAGTGGGACGGGAGAAAGAAATCGAACGAGTGATCCAAATTCTGGGTCGCCGCACGAAAAACAATCCCGTATTAGTAGGCGAACCCGGAGTCGGCAAAACTGCGATCGCTGAAGGTATCGCCCAACGCATCGCCAACAACAGCGTTCACGAAATCCTAGAAGGCAAACAAGTCATCAGCCTAGACATGGGAGCCATGATTGCAGGTACCAAGTTTCGGGGCGAATTTGAAGAACGCCTCAAAACCATCATGCAAGAAATCTTCAACGCTGGTAACATCATCCTGTTTATCGACGAGATCCACACCTTAATCGGAGCCGGAGCCGTACAGGGGAGCATGGATGCCGCCAACATCCTCAAACCAGCCCTCGCTAGAGGTCAATTGCAGTGCGTCGGCGCAACCACCCTCGATGAATATCGCAAACACATCGAACGGGACGCAGCCTTAGAACGCCGCTTCCAGCCTGTGAAAATAGGGGAACCCAGCGTTGAAGAAACCCTAGAAATTCTGCACGGCTTGCGGTCAGCCTACGAGAAACACCACAAACTGACAATTTCCGACGCAGCTTTGGAAGCAGCGGCTACCCTGAGCGATCGCTACATCAACGATCGCTTCCTACCAGACAAAGCCATTGACCTCATCGACGAAGCAGGTTCCCGCGTTCGCGTCATGAACTCACAGCAATCGCCAGAAGTCAAAGAACTCAAGCGACAACTGCCACAAGTGACCAAAGACAAAGAAACCGCCGTCCGCGATCAAGACTTTGAACTAGCTGGAAAATTGCGCGATCGCGAACTCGAACTCCAAGGCCAAATCAAAGCCGCCTCCAGCATAAAACCAGAAGTCACAACTCTGCCGATCGTCACCGAAGAAGATATCGCCCACATCGTCGCATCTTGGACAGGCGTACCCGTCAGCAAACTCACAGAATCCGAATCTGAATTGCTGATGCACATGGAAGACACCCTCCATCAGCGCCTCATCGGTCAAGAAGAAGCCGTTAGCGCCGTTTCTCGCGCCATTCGTCGCGCCCGCGTCGGCTTGAAAAACCCCAATCGACCGATCGCCAGCTTCATCTTCTCCGGCCCCACTGGTGTTGGCAAAACCGAACTTACTAAAGCCTTAGCCGCCTACTTCTTCGGTTCCGAAGAAGCCATGATTCGACTCGATATGTCTGAATTTATGGAACGGCACACTGTTTCTAAACTGATCGGTTCTCCTCCCGGTTTTGTGGGCTACGACGAAGGCGGTCAACTAACAGAAGCAGTTCGCCGCAAACCTTACACAGTAGTCTTATTCGACGAAATCGAAAAAGCTCACCCCGATGTCTTCAATATCCTCTTACAAATATTAGAAGATGGGCGCTTAACGGATGCCAAAGGTCGCACCGTAGACTTCAAGAATACCCTGCTGATTATGACCTCAAACATCGGTTCTAAAGTCATAGAAAAAGGCGGCGGCGGTATCGGTTTCGAGTTCGCAGAAAACCAAGCAGATGCTCAATACACCCGCATTCGCTCCCTAGTAAATGAAGAACTCAAGCAACACTTCCGCCCCGAATTTCTCAACCGGCTCGATGAAATTATCGTCTTCCGTCAGTTGAATAAGGAAGAAGTCAAGCAAATTGCAGACATCATGCTGCGCCAACTTTTCAGCCGCTTAACCGAACAAGGTATGACCTTGCAAGTGACAGAAAGGTTCAAGGATCATCTAGTAAAAGAAGGCTACAATCCCAGTTACGGTGCAAGGCCTCTCCGTCGCGCCATCATGCGATTGTTGGAAGACGTACTTGCTGAGGAAATGCTTTCCGGCCGACTCAAAGAAGGAGACAGCGCGATCGTAGATGTAGATGATAATGGGGAGGTTAAGGTATTACCCACCGATCCATCACCACCTAAATTAGAATTAGCGCTCTCTCACTAAAATTAAGGGGCTAGGGGCTAGGGGCTAGGGGCTAGGGGAAGAAGGGGATAGTTTACTGCATTTTCCTTCTTCCTTCTTCCTTCTTCCTTCTTCCTTCTTCCTTCTTCCTTCTTCCTTCTACTTACTAATGTTCTAGGTAACATTCAACTGGATAAATTTTTCTACCGCCTCTAACCCTTCTTTCGTCTTTAAATTAGTAAACACAAAAGGTTTATCCCCTCGCATTTTTTTAGTATCCCTTTCCATCACTCCCAAATCTGCGCCTACATAGGGAGCTAAATCCGTTTTATTAATCACCAATAAATCAGACTTAGTAATTCCCGGGCCACCCTTGCGCGGAATCTTATCCCCAGCAGCAACATCGATTACATAAATCGTTAAATCCACTAATTCAGGGCTAAAAGTTGCAGCTAAATTATCGCCGCCACTTTCTACAAATACCAAATTTAAGTCATTAAACTTAAGTTCTAATTGTTCAATCGCAACTAAGTTAATCGAGGCATCTTCTCGAATAGCTGTATGAGGACAACCGCCAGTTTCTACGCCTAAAATGCGATCGCTTTCTAATGCCTGACTTCGCACTAAAAATTGTGCATCTTCCTGGGTATAAATATCATTAGTAACAACGGCAATTTTATAATGTTGGCGCATAGCTTTACATAAAGCGTCTACTAAAGCAGTTTTTCCAGAGCCAACTGGGCCAGCAATTCCTACACGAAAAGCATTCATTTTTTTAGTTGTTAGTTGTTAGTTGTTGGTTGTTGGTTGTTGGTTTTTGGTTGTAGTTATTAGTTAGTTTGCTTACTCTCCTCATGCCTTCTTCCCTTTTCCGTCATTGCTAATTTAACTACGAAACAAACGAGTGTACTGATTTTCGTGAGCCATACTTGCCAATGCCAATCCCCAACTACAGCTATTAAGGTTATCATCTTCTAATTTTAAAACTTCTTGGGCGACAAAATTAATCTGGGAATCCAAGTTTAATAGCAATTGTTGACCAACAGTTTGACCAAGGGGAATGAGTTTTACTCCTGCATTTACTAAATTTGCCGCCCAACTGTACAAATACCCAAGTACAGCCGCTCCTTCTTCTATTTCCAATTTTACTGCTGCAATACCAAATGCGATCGCAAAATTGCAATTATTTCCACAAACCTCAGTTAATTCTTGCACAGATGGGAGTACCTTTGCCTGTAAAGGTAAATGGATATCCTGTAATAAACGTACCAGAGATCGCCCCATTTGCCAACTTTGTAAGCGCAATTCTTCTGTTTCCTTAGCCGCAGTTGCCCAAGCATTCCAATAGCTCAATGCTTCTAAATCCCCTACAATAGTTGCTCTGTAAGCGCGTACCATCACTGCTGCTTCTAAACGTATCGCTCCGTATTGCAACGAATGTTCTAACCATTTTTGTAAGCTGTTCTCATGATTAATTTTACCAAAATCAACCAGAGTTTCAATTCCCTCTGAATAACTATAAGCCCCGACGGGAACAGTAGCTAATTGTAACAATCTAAGAATAGAAAATTGATAATTCAAGCACCACCTCTTTTTGATTTTTCCTTCTTATTCTTCCTTCTTCCTTCTTCCTTCTTCCTTCTCTTACCAAACTGATTTAATGGCTATGGCCATAAGCTCCCATTTCTGGTTGAAATGGTGCAATTTCTGCTTTTACTTCCAAACCCATTTTTTCTAGCATTCCCTGCAAAACTGAATCGGGAGATAGCCGTAAATAATGAGGATCAATTTCTACAGGGATGTGACGATTACCTAAATGATAAGCCGCTCGCATTAATAATAGCCGATCCGATGCGATCGCAGTCATCACAGGTTCCGGTTTCGCGCTGACCCTAACTAAACAGCTATCATCTTCAGATTGTAGGAGATCGCGATCGCGCAGCACAGTCCCTCTAGGCAAACGCAGGTGCAACTCTTCCCCGGAATCAATTTCAAACCGATGGCGCGATCGCGTGCGCTCAATAGCTGTCAGAGGTAAAGTAAAACTAACAGCCGCATCAGGATTTGCAGGTAATTTTTCTGTCAAAATTAACATTTCGCTATTCCTATTAAGAATTCACACCCAGCCTATTTTTAACACCTAACCCAGATTAAGAGTTGGCGATCGCTAGTTCTCTGAGATTTCCTCGTTGATGGCGTGTTTTTCCAAATCCTTGAGAGCAACACTCTCCAAAGCTCTAGCATGAGTCGCAGAGAGGATAACCGGGGGAGCAACACCAGCTTCCATTGCTTCTCTCCAACGGGAAACACACAAACACCAGCGATCGCCTGGTTTAAGACCCGGAAATTGAAAGGCCGGCACGGGAGTGCTCAGATTATTGCCCCGCGATTTGGTAAACTCCAGAAATTCTACTGTTACTTGAGCACAGACAACGTGCGACCCAAAATCCTGACCCCCCGTGCGACAAAGCCCATCGCGGTAAAAACCCGTCAGCGGAGAAGTGCAGCAAATCTCTAGTTGGGAACCGAGAACATTTTTAGCATCTATCATTGCTAATTTCTTTGATTTCCTTTTGGTTTGCCTATGAAAAGGTGCGATCGCGCTTAATTAACTCCCAATACTAACATTCAAGCCATTGAGCTTGATGGCTTAAACGATCGCCGGATTAAAGGTCATAAATATAGAGTCTGGTCATGAACCGAGAGCGATCGCCTAGCAGGAAAAATAACTCTTCTAGTTTATGTCATCACCCGAGCGGATTTACTCCCTTCAATTCAGATATCAGTCCCACATCATTATGGAGGCGTAGCGATTGAGAATTTTTCTTTCTCAAACCTTTCCTGAATCATTGAAAATAGCTCAGATTTAGTTTTCCAGAATTCAGCGGTTTTCGTCCACACCCATAAATTGATTTGAACATAGTATTCTTCAAATTCAATTTCCCCAGTTACAGGAGGCTCTGGATTTTCTAGTACCGAGGGATGAGATTTCGCAACTTCTACCAGAGTCTTCCGTACTTCAGAAATGTTGTTGTTGTAGTCGCTGCGGATTGTGATTTGAATCCTGCGATATCGATCGTGGCTGTAATTGATAATCTTATCTTCCCAAACTGTATTGTTAGGGATAGTCACCAGATCGGCAGTTAGAGTTTTTAGCCTTGTACTCGCTAGACTGATGGAGTCAACAGTACCAAACACCCCAGCTAATTCAACTTCATCACCGACATCAAAGGGTTTGTAAACCATTAGCATTAACCCACTGGCAAAGTTACCGAGGTTGCTTTGCAAGGCGAAGGCAAAGATAAAACTTGCGCCCCCAAGTACAGCCAAAACAGGCGCAAGACTAACCTCTAGTGCTGTCAAAGCTAGAAGCACGCCAACAAAAATTCCTCCTCGCTTGATGATAATGACGATAAATTGGCGCATCAATTTGGAGGTATTGGACAATTTAAGCAGCTTGCTAACTATCACGCCTAGTATTTGAAACACGATTGCAGAAGCCAGGACGATACCAACAAATTTACCTAAATTACCTGCCCAGCGCAAACCACCTTCATCTGATTTGAGCCAACTGATAAGCCGCACTCCTAAACCTTGAGTATCACTGACATCAATTTCAGCTTTAGCGATCGCGTCAATGTATTTGCGGTAATACTTGCTGTCACCACCTTTGCGATCCAATTCTTCTAAAATCACGTTGAATCGGTCTACAATTGCAGTTCGTGCTGATTGAAGATTAGTAGCGTTTACAACCAGTTTGTTCTTCAATTCTGCTTCATTTTTAGCATTTTCTTCCAAGTTGTCTGCCGTTTTTTCAAGCTGCTGCCCTTTTTTCTCAACGTTTCCTTGACCGTTACCAGGCCCAGGGGAACTGGCCGTTAGTGTTTCACCGTTCGCCTTGATATTAGTATTTTCAATGGTTGCTGCGGCTTCATCGAGTTTCTCCGCAGATTTCTCGGCTGCGCCTGTGCTACCACTACTACTGCTAGTATTTCCAGTAATCGCTTCCCGCGCTTTTTTGAGTTGTGTGTTAGCCTCTTCTATTTTTTGCGTGCCTTGCTTGTATTCTGGCGAGTCAGGAGCAAAACCTTTTTGGTTTTTTTCTGCCTCTTCCACAGCTTTGATCGCCTTGTCTAGAGCGTCAATTTTTTGAGTGAGAGCGTTGTATGCAGGCGAGCTAGCATCTATCTTCTCTCGCTCTTTATTCGCTTCTTCGAGAGTTTTTTGTGCCTGCTCCTGTTCACCTGTTTTCTCAGCTTTTTTCAAAGCTTCGTTCAGGGTATCATCCTGCTTGAGTTCTTTTTTAGCATCAGTTGCTTCTTTAAGACCTTCCTGGGCTTTTTTGAGTTTTTCTTTAGCTTCTTCTGCCTTTTTCGCGGCTTCTTGGTATTGTGGCGATCCGGGGACAGCGCTCTTTAGGGCTTTGTCGCTTTCTTCTAGTGCTTTCTTCGCCTCGTCTAGGGAACCTGCGACTTCTTGCTGTTTATTGATGGATCGATTCTGACGTTTGACGGCAACTTCAGCATTGCTAATTTCTTCAACTTTGCCTTTGAGCAACAGTTGCCAAGCTGCGGCTTCGTTTAGGAGTTCTTCCAGGGAAAGCGGTTTGACTAGCAATTGTAATTCATCAACCGGAACATCTGGCTCTTTAGCCGTAACTGCTGCTTTGGGATCTCCTTCTGGTGCAAGCTCAACCTTCTCAGTCTGCACCTCAGTTTCAGCCATGGGGTTAACTTCAGGTTCTTCAAACTGCGATCGCGCTGGTATCCCCCAGATTACCAAGACACCAATTACTCCAGTGAGTAAAAAAATAGCATGGACTCGACTGCGAAACATTATAAATATTCCTCATTAAGTATTTTTACTGATTTGAGTTTACGTCATTTAGTTGTCTTTAGGCTAAATTATAACCGCAATTTTTCCCTTGTCAATACTAACAAAAAATCAATACAGCACTGTGCTTGACGATTAGGTACAATAGTAGAGTAAAAAGTTACTTTGCTCATTGCTGTTAGTGTACCTCTTGGTCACGCAAAGTGCTGTATATTTCTTCTCTTAAGACTTTAAGGATTTTAGAAAAATTCAAGGCTTCTAATTTTGAAAAATAGGGGTCTTCCGTACTTAGTATGCTAAAACATTAGAAATGCACGAGTATTTAAGTAAAGTAATGAAAAGATTAATGACACAATTACTGAATTTGCCTGGTGTGATAGTAGAGGATAGCTTGGAGACAGAATCGACGATTATTTTATTGGTTAGAGTAACACGGAAGAACCGTATTTTCGTAAAAAAACCCAGTTTATGAGGTTGGGTGCGGAACTCCTATCCTAAACAGCATAGAATTGCAGCAATCTTGTACAATGCAGCCAAAGTACAAACATTTTTGACTCAAACAGCCTGGGGGTAAGACAATGGGAGATTTAGAGCGAGTACCAGTAGGAATAGTTGGGGCATCAGGCTACGGCGGTGTGCAACTTGTACGCCTTCTAGCAGATCACCCACAAGCCGAAGTAGTTTATCTAGGCGGCGAAAGTAGTGCAGGTAAACCTTTTTCTAGTTTATATCCGCACTTGAGCAACTGGATTGACTTGACAGTAGAAGGAATAGACTTGGACAAAATAGCATCCAAATGTCAAGTAGTATTTCTCTCACTCCCTAACGGTTTAGCGTACCAGATGGCACCCAAATTGCTAGAAAAGGGGTGCAAAGTTTTGGATCTGTCAGCAGATTATCGGTTTACCAACTTAGAAACATATAAAGCTTGGTACGGAGGCGATCGCCAAGACGCAGCGATCGCCTCAACCGCTGTCTACGGTTTACCCGAACTTTATCGCGATCGCATCAAAACCGCCCAACTCGTAGGCTGCGCCGGCTGCTACGTCACCGCCAGCCTTTTAGCCCTCGCACCCCTACTCAAACAAGGCATCATCATCCCCGAAACCGCGATCGTCGATGCCAAATCAGGCACATCCGGTGGCGGTCGCAAAGCCGAAATCAACCTTCTGCTAGCCGAAGCAGACAACTCCCTAGCCGCCTACGCCGTTGGTCGTCACCGCCACACCCCAGAAATCGAACAAATTTGCAGCGATTTAGCCGGACACGACATTAAAGTGCAATTCACTCCGCACCTGATACCAATGGTGCGAGGAATTCTCACTACCGTCTATGCCACCCTCCGCGATCCTGGATTAGTACGAGAAGACTTACTCACAATTTTTAACGCCTTCTATCGTAATTCTCCTTGGGTAAAAATCCTACCCAGCGGCGTTTATCCTCAAACAAAATGGGCCTGCGGAACCAATCTCTGCTACATCGGCGTAGAAGTAGATACCCGCACCGACAGAGTAATCGTTATGTCAGCAATTGATAACTTAATCAAAGGTCAAGCAGGCCAAGGCGTACAGTGCATGAACTTAATGATGGGATGGGAAGAAACTTTAGGACTGCCGCAGTTAGGTTTTTATCCATAGTAGTTGTTAGTTGTTAGTTATTAGTTGTTAGTTGTTAGTTGTTAGTTGTTAGGTCAATCCACTGTTTTTAAAGAAACAGTTTTTTGCTTATTCCTATTGATATTAAGTCCAGTAACTAGGTGACATAAATAAATGTAAGGTGGGCGCTCGCCGCCTCAATCTTGTAACTGATAGCTAATATGGTTTCGGCGAGCGCCCACCCTACAAGCTACAAGCTATCAACATTTATTTATGTCCACCTACTTAGCATCGCTTTTAATATGATGTCATTGCGAGCAACGCGAAGCAATCTCAATGCCTAGCGATTGCTTCGCGTTGCTCGCAATGACAGAAAATTGTTATAGCTAGGAAAGAGGGAAAAACTTACTACCTAATGGATTATGAACCAGAGGTAAGAGTTCGAGTTGCCCTAAGCGACGAAAGCGGTTGCTGTATAAGATGGGTGAAGCGAAATGCTCCACCCATCCTACAAATACAGGACTTAACAGTTAACAGTTAACAGTTAACAGTTAACAATTAGACAACCTTCGGCCCAAAACCAATAGTACCAGCATAAACAGCACTATCACCCAACTCTCCCTCGATCCGCAACAGGCGATTATATTTAGCCACCCGTTCGCTGCGACAAAGAGAACCAGTCTTAATTTGACCCGCACGAGTTGCTACTGCTAAATCAGCAATAGTCGTATCCTCAGTTTCACCGGAACGATGGCTAATAATCGACCGATAACTATTGCGAGTTGCCAAATCAATAGTTTCCAGAGTCTCAGTTAAAGAACCGATTTGATTAAGCTTAATCAAAATCGAATTACTAGCTTTCAAATCGATACCCTTTTGCAAGCGAGTGCGATTGGTAACAAACAAATCATCACCCACCAATTGAGTTTTTGCCCCCAACTTTTGCGTCAGTAATACCCAACTATCCCAGTCATCCTCGTGTAAAGCATCTTCAATGGAAACAATCGGATATTGCCCAACCAAGCTCTCCAAATAATCAATCAACTCCGCTGGTGAATGAGCACTACCGTCATAGGTGTATTTCCCATCTTTGTAAAACTCGCTAGCAGCTACATCCAAAGCTAAAGCAACTTCTTCCCCTGGTTTATAGCCAGCTTTTTCAATTGCCGCGATTAACAAATCCAAAGCTGCTTGATTAGATTCCAGATTAGGAGCAAAACCCCCCTCATCGCCTACACCAGTCAGCAATCCCCGATCTTTTAAGACTTTGCTCAGAGATTCAAATACCTCTGCACCCCAGCGCAAAGCTTCCTTGAAAGATGGCGCACCCACAGGGACAATCATAAATTCCTGAATGTCCACATTGTTATTAGCGTGAGAGCCGCCGTTGATAACATTCATCAGGGGGACAGGCAGCAAATTTGCTAGGGGGCCACCCAGATAGCGGTAGAGAGGGAGTGCCAAAGTATCCGCCGCTGCTTTTGCTGTTGCCAGAGAGACTGCGAGGATGGCATTAGCGCCCAGGTTTGATTTATTGGGCGAGCCATCTAAGTCAATCATGGTACGGTCTACCAAAGATTGATCGAGAGCGTCCACATTCTCCAAAGCAGGCGCTATTTTCTCTTCGACATTCTGAACGGCCTTGAGAACGCCTTTGCCGCTGTAGCGTTTTTTATCCCCGTCCCGCAGTTCGTGAGCTTCAAAGCTACCTGTAGATGCCCCGCTGGGAACTTGGGCAAGTCCGACTGCACCGTTGATTAAATACACTTCGGCTTCGATAGTGGGGCGGCCCCGCGAGTCGAGAATTTCTCTTGCCCGAATTGATTCGATCGCTGTGTCTAGCATATTTAATTGCTTCCCTAGATTATTTGAGGCCTGATGGCTCTTGGCTGTAATTTTGACCGCTAATAGGTTATGCGATCCCCGGACTGGTTGGCGCGATGTTAAAAATCTTTGCGGATTTGGTCGTTTTGTTCAAGTGGGTGAAGAAGGGGCTAGGGGCTAGGGGCTAGGGGCTAGGGGAGAGGGGGGAGATGGGGGGAGATGGGGGGAGATGGGGGAAGAGGGGGAAGATGGGGGAGATGGGAATAATAGTAAGGGCTTCCATGCGATCGCTCAGCCGAAGGTTTCGATCGATTTAGAATGTCCTAATGGTCTTGGCGGTTAGGGCAACTCCAACTCTTACATCTGGTTCATAATCCCTTACTTCGTCAAGCTTTTCCCTCTTCTCTCTTACCCTAGCCCCTAGCCCCTAGTCCCTAGCCCCTTCTTCCCCTAGCCCCTAGCCCCTAGTCCCTAGCCCCTTCTTCCCCTAGCCCCTAGCCCCTAGCCCCTAGCCCCTTCTTACCCTAGCCCCTAGCTATAGATGAAACACCTAAAATCGAGTTCTGCGGATCTGCGGGAACTTTTCAAGGACAGCATTACTGTTAAATATCTTGCCGAAACCCTTAAATCTGTTCCCGCCGATGCAGATGCAGCGATTTTACTACCTTGGATGGAAGCTCACGATTATGATGTCCTTGGTATTGAAGATGGAGGCGTGGTTTCTGGCTATATTATGCGATCGCTTCTTGGCCAAGGTAAGTGCGGCGACTTCCAGCAAATTTTTCACCCATCAGAATTAATCGCCGCTTCTACTCCACTGATGGAACTGTTGCCTCTATTGCGGGATAAACCCAGGTTATTTGTCTTGGAAAGTAACAGAATTAGTGGCATTGTCACTTGCGGTGATTTGCAGAAAGCCCCTGTGCGAATGCTACTGTTTGGATTAGTGACACTTTTGGAAATGAATCTGCTACGGCTAATCCGCATTTATTATCCCGATGATTCCTGGCAGCAATTCCTCAAAAGAGAACGGGTAATAGCTGCAAAGAATCTCTGGGAACAAGGACGAGCTAGAAATGAAGCTATTGATTTACTTGATTATCTCCAGTTTTGTGACAAGCGAGATTTAATTCTTACATCGACACAGGTTATTGAGCGTTTGGGGCTGAAATCTAAACGCTACGGAGAACGTTTTTTGAAAGCAGCGGAAACTTTGAGAAATAAGTTAGCTCACGCTCAAGATTTGGTCGGTGGTTCCTCTTGGCCGGAAGTGATTTTTTTAGCCCAGGAAATCGAAACCCTATTGCAGCGCTGCGAGGAAATGGAATTAGCAGTTCCCCTACAATCAGATAACTTTTCTTTGTAACGCTGCTCTCTGGGCGGTTATTTTACTGCCCAGAGAGCGGCATTACGACTACTAATTAGACTTGAGAAATAGCGATCGCACTCGTTTCCCTATTTCGATCGAACACAGCTCGCGGCCTCAGTAAAATCTTAAACAACAGCAAAAGTGAGTGTAATTCTCCGGGCGTTTGATGGCATTTCCACTGACCAGGACGGCAAAATAGCATTTCTACCAGACGGCGGTGTTGAGGTACGCTAACCTGCTCAAAAGCTACCCGTAAAGTAGGAAAATCGCCACTCATACCACTGCGAATAATCTGTCCTTGTAACTCTAACTTGTTCTCGACAAATTCTAACTCTACTGAAGAAGAATCTGTGAGATATTGAGCAACTTTTCCACCTTTGATGTTAACAGCTTCCTCTAACTGCTGCGTCAAAGCTACTTCAGCACCGACTTCAGAAATCAAGGTAGTTATACCCCAAAAACTCTGGTTGCCAATCTTTAGCCGCACCACTCGCTGCAATTTGAACCAATCATAAATATCTGGCTTAGGAACATCGACTAAGATTAACAACGCCACGCTAATCATGATTAAATTGTAAACGCTCCAAATCCAGCCCAAACTGATACCTTTTAAAAGAGCATCGCCTTGGCTGCTATTCAAACAAATGTTTAAATTCCGCCATAAACTCACTGATGTAGCTACAAATAGAATTAGAAATGGCCATGCTAAATTCCAGTTGAAATTAAAGCGCTTGCTCGATATTCCTTTTGGTGTTACTTTAAAGCCTCGATCGAAAGGATTTAGCATCACTTGAATCACTGTTAGCGCTAGGGGAAAACACAGTACAAAAGAGTAAACATCTGACAGTAAGGCAGAACGCGAACGGCGATTTAGCCAAGAGGAAGCCGTAATTTGTACTAGAGAGTAAGGCAGTAAAAAGTAGATCAATTCTGCCCCGTTTGCTCGAAAAGGAATGACACCAAAAAATGAATAAACTAATGGCATCATTAGAAATACAACCCGTGTTAGACTGGTAAACCAATTCAACAATCCTTCCAGGTGAGCTAGCCTTTGTACAAAGTTAAGACCCCTAATAGTTAAAGGATTAGAGTTAATGAAAAATGCTTGCAGACTACCACGAGCCCAGCGCAATCTTTGAGTGAGATGAGCTGCTATATTTTCAGCCGCTAAACCAGCACTTAACTTTTCATCTAAATAAATCAAGCGATAGCCTTTGGCAGATAAGCGAATTCCAGTAAAGTAATCTTCGCTGATCGAATCTGTTACGAAACCACCTGCTTTTTCTAAGGCGCTACGTCTGACAACAAAAGATGTGCCGGAACAGACAACGCTTCCTGCACCGTCTTTAATTAACTCAATTTGCCGATAAAATACCTCTTCATCTGGAGTAAGAACATTTTCTAAGCCTAAATTTCTCGCAATTGGATCGGGATTGTAAAAGCTTTGAGGAGTCTGAACTAACGCAACTTTTTTATCTTGAAAGAATCCCACTGTTCTGATTAAAAAGTTGGTTGTCGGAATGAAATCGGCATCGAAAATTGTAATTAGATCGCCCTTAGTTTTGGCAATGGCATAATTTAGATTCCCTGCCTTTGCATACAGGTTATTTGGTCTTGTGATGTACTCGCATCCCAATTCTTTCGCCAAGGCTTTAATCTCAGGTCGCCTAGTGTCGTCTAGCAGGTAAACTTTTTTGTGGGTATAATCTAAAGCTTGACAGCCCATGATTGTACGTCGCAAAATAAACGCGGGTTCGTTATAAGTTGGGATTAACACATCTACCCAAGGGCTGAAATTTCCACTTTCAACAGCCTGAGCCATGAGGTTAGCTTCCTGGCGGCGATCTGTCATTCTCAGCATTAAATATAGCTGGATGCTACTGCTGGCTACCATCAACATTTCTAGGAAAAATAGCCCTAGACTAAAGATGCCGTTCAAGGGATCTGCTAAATTTAAGGTGGAAAGCGATCTCCACAAAACGTAGCGAATAGTTAAGGCCAGCATAATTGCTACTACTACCACCCGCGACCACATCTTTGGTTCTGGAGAAATACGGATAGTAGCCAAAGCAATCAGCACTAATGTTACAGTTGGTATGAGCAGATACTTAGGTGTGACAGTTGGCACTTGTAACCACACAGGAGGGTTTTGCTGCCAAACATTGATATGTGCAAAAATGTTGCTGATTGTTCCAATGTCTGCAAGCCAAGCGGCTGCAACGGCAGCAGTAAAGGCAGTAACGGCGATAGCTACTAGAGTTGCTAGTGGTAAACGAAAGATTCGCAAAAAAATGCGATGCTTTAAACCTTGGCGGCTAAATCCTGAAGTTGTCATAGATGCAAATCCTGATATGTCAGCGACAGTTAGTTTTACTTCCTGTCATTTCTTCCCTGGAAACTTAAAACCCATTTTTGCCACACCCTATTAACATTATTTAACATTTTTTTGAAACAATTAGGTGAGGGCGATCGCAACAAAGGTATCAAGTGTCAGATACCTGATACCCCTTGCTTTTTATGCGACGATCGGGCTATTGACAAATAAAGTTTTTTGTGCTATGAATAAAACAATTTTGAGAGATTCAAATCAATGAATTATAAAAATTTAGTGGCTGTTGGTATCGCTTCAATCTTGACTGTTGGTTCCCTTGCGGCTGTGAATCAGTCACCAACTCAAGCTCAGATGATGGGGCCACAAACTGCGATCGCTTCTGGAACTTTTATGGCGGGGGAGAAACCCACCGAGGGAAAAGTCACCATTATTAGCGAAAATGGGAAACGCTATGTAGTATTAGATCGAGCATTTAAGACTAGCGACCAAGGCCCTGATTTAGAAGTAATCTTGTATCGTTCTACTATGCCACCCCAGGCAGGCTTGAAAAAGGAAAATTATGTAAGTCTTGGTAAATTGCGACAGTTTAGCGGCGCTCAGCGCTATCAAATTCCCGATAATGTTAAGCTGGCAGACTACAAATCAGTGGCAATCTGGTGTAATAAATTCAACGCTACTTTTGGCTATGCCACTTTAGCTGGTAGTAGCATGATGGGGCCAAAATAAATCCTCAGTTGTAGAGAGGGGGAGATGGGGAGGATGGGGAGGATGGGGGAGATAGGGAGGATGGGGGAGATGGGTAATTAGCAATTAGCAATTAGCCATTAGCCATTAGCAATTAGCCATTAGGACTTACGCAGGTCGTCCCAGAAACCGGGTTTTTGAGAGAATCTGTGGGTAACAACGAAGTATTTTCGTCAAAAAACCCGGTTTCTTTGGTTGGGTGCGTAAGTCCTGACGGATCTAAACTTTTATTATCGCTCACTTAATCCCCCAACTCCCTTCCCTACAAGGGAAGGGGGAGAAGAAAGAAGGAAAAAATTTCCCCCTCATTCTTTACCAGGGGAGAAGTAAGGGGAGAAATAAGAGTATCTCAGAAATTCCTTGGGAAAGATAATCAACCTTTTTTCTGAGTTTGGAGTTTACCTTTCCAAGTTGCGATCGCCTTCTGAGCATTAGCATGAGCCGCTGTCCCCGATGGCACCAACTTAGCCGCCTCCACTGCATCGCTAAGTCGGCCTTGGCTCCCGCGTAACTGAGCAATATTCAAAATCGTATCGCTCCACTCCGCGATCGACTTCTGAGCTTCCTCATACTTCGGTTGACCGGATTTAATTTGACTAGCTTGCTCGATCGCCTTACTATAAGAAGACGCTACACCTCGTTTAATCTGTTTCTGAGCCGATTTCAACAGAGCATCATTAGTCTGTTGCTGCTTAGCCAGTCCTTGCCAAAGAGCGATCGCCTGCTGCGCTTGATTGCGAATCGGCGGATTTATAGCTGGTACAAGTTTAGCCGCATTAATCGCCCCTTGGAAATTTTGCTGTCCGGCACGTCCATTAGCAATATCCAAAATAGTCAAACTCCAGCGTTCAATGTCCTCCTGAGCTTGTGGGTACATGGGGTCATTAGCAGGAACTTGACGGACTTTGGCGATCGCATTACTAAAACTAGAAGCAGAGCCATCCTTCAGCAACACCCTCGCCGTGTCTAGCCGCGCCTGAGCAGAAGGTTCTGGTACCGCCCCCGGATTAGAACTGACCGGTGAGGGAATCCCCATTGGCACAGTCGGAGGAGCACCATTCTGGGCCGTCTGAGTTGGTTGCTTTGTACCGTCGCCTCGGCCGAGAAATACTGACCTGTTGGTGAGGAAAACACCGATCAGCAGTGCCAGCGCCGTAACTCCACTATATAAAATTAGCTGTTGCAAAAACGATTTGTCAGACATGGCAGCTTCTGAATTTGCAGGTGTCACCGAGTTTGTACCTTCGCCTCCCCCCTGAGCAGAATTAGGCGGTGGCGGCGGCGGAGTCAATGGTAAATCGCCACCTTCGTCGCGGCTTTGCGGCCCAGGAGAATTAATTGCAGTAGCAAGCATTTGCGGCTGTTGTTGCGCCTCTGCGATCGCCCCAGCACTCATACTGCCATTGCGGCCAACTGCTGCCGCCGCCATTAGCTGAGGGCTATCTGGATAAATCACCTGATTAACTTTTCCCGGAGGATGCACCACCATTAACGGCTCCTGCTTGGGCCGTAGATGGTGGTCGCACAACTGAGGCAGGCGATCGCTCAAAAACCGATCTAAACTCTTAAGAGTCGTACACTGTCCAGAGCGCAACCCTTCCAACAGCGCCGCCGCAAAAAACCCTTGCCGCAGAGCAGAAGTTTCACGGGAAACCTGATTTGGGCGACAAGAAAGCACCGTCGGGATTTCCATCTGGCGAGCTAACTCCGCCGTTTGAGTCCCAATCGATTCCCCCGCCTTCACACTCTGACTGCGATTCATATCCAGCAGCACCAACACCGTATCTGTCGGAGCCCTCTTTAAGCTCTCAAACAGAGACTTCACCGCAATCCCCGTACCCAAAACGTCAGCAGGATTGCCATCTATAGGCATTAAATAGTCTTGCCCTTCATAACTGACACCGTAGCCGCTAAAAAAGCACCAGACCGAATCTCCATTTTGCAAGTGCTCCAAACACAAGCTATCTATGAGTTTGAGTATATTTTCCCGGCTGGGATAAGTTGAGTTACCCCAGCTCGTCGGCGAGGAGTCAGTTAGTGACAGGCTAATCTCCGGCGAAAAACCAGCTTCGCCAACCAAATAACCATGCAGCGCCTCTGCATCCTCTTGGGCATAACTCAATGGCTGGAGGAACTGATATTGATTAATCCCAATTGCAATACAAGCGTGATGTTTCATCCCATATGCCCTAGATAATATAGTGGGTAGCCTGCAAAAAAGATAGCACATAGCTTGCTTGTGGTTGATACTGCTGTCACCTTGCAGTTAGGGTCTAGGGGCTACGATGCTCAGGGCTAGGGTAAGAAGGGGAACAAGGGGAACAGGGAACAAGGGAATAGAATCGAATTCAGAACTTCCTAACCCCCTTGGCGGTTGCTATATCTAGCAGCCAGCTTAGGGAGAAATTTGATTAGGACTTGCTTAAAAAGGTTAGATTATATATGGGTGCGTGATGATGATTCTTTGCTGATTCCTACTTAGTAAGTAGGTCGGCCCAAGTAAATCATTGTTCGTTAGTAGTTGCGTTTTAGCGCTAAAGCGCAACTACTAACGAAATCCAAAAATTTTACGTTTCGTTACATAGCTTAGTTTTTTATTGCCGACCTACTCAAGCAAGCTCAAAAGACTGATAATTTAAGGTACACAGCAGTGCAGGAAAAAATGGGGTGTCTTGGGTAATTGCCGGAAGTATCTTCAATATTGCCGGGAAATAAACTATCTTAGCCAAGACTTACGCAGCAATAACGAAATTCTAACCGCAGCGAAACAAGTGAAGCTTTTTCCTGGCCCCGATTTTTCCTGAGCCTAGCACCAGTGTCATCTTAGCCTTGCCAAAATAGCTCTGCCATTTTCACCCGATGTTGAACAAGTTACATCAAACAGGAGTATTGTGTAAATGATCGCTGCCGATAAAAAAGAAGTCACTAACCCCCAACCGACCCTTAAGCAGCTATATCCTAAAAGCCACAACCATTATAGGTTTAAGGATTTTTTTGCTTTTGACCCCCAAGGCGGTACGATCGCTGACTGGAACGCATCTCGTAATATTTTTACCAGCGAAGACTTCATCATTGGCTTAGTAGAGGGACTTGAAGAAGAAGTCGGCCCTGCTTCGTCAGTGATCATGTACACCATCGGCTGCCAGTGGGGTACTCTAGATTCAGAATATTTCCAGAAATGGTTTGGAGAGGAGTTTGGACACAACGTCCGCCAGTCAAACTTAATGTTTTTACTAGAAACTTGGTGGTGGCCCTTTACAGCTCAAGGTTGGGGCCGATGGGAAGTAGATATGAGCGATCGCAAACACGGGTGCATCTTCATCAACCTGTTTGACTCCGCAGTTGCTCGTACCTTGGGCGATGTAGGTAAACCAGTCTGTCACATCTATGCTGGTTTATTTGCGGGTTTTTTCGGCGCTTTAGTAAAAAAACCACTGAGTTGCATTGAACTTCAGTGCTACTCAATGGGAGAAACTTACTGCAAGTTTCTCTTAGGCAATCCCGATAAAATAGACGCTGCTGCTTTCTGGGTTAACGAAGGTGCAACAGCACGAGATATTCAAAGGCGGCTGCAAAATGGGGAAAGATTGCGATGAAAACTGATAATTCTTGGTTGCAAAAATCAGTCCAAGATTTTTTTGGTAACTGCAACTGGCTAGGAAGATCCCTAGAAACCCAAAATGGCTCTGCTACTGGTCAAAAGTTGAGTTTTACCTCGTCAGTAGGAGACTTTTTTCGGGCAATTTCTTGGGAAGGCATCCCCGAAGTCGGCGCAATGCCGGCTCCTTTGCCCGTAGCAGTAATTCCTAGTTCTGAATCAGGAGAGGTTACTCTTGATGATTTACTGGATTTATTCTAGCTAATGGCTAATAGCTAATCCCTAATAGCTAATGGGTAATGGCTAAATAGCTAAATAACTAAATAGCCAATAGTTAACAGCTAAATAGTTAATAGCTAAATAGCCAATGGCTTGTAAACAGCTAACAATTAGCAATTAGCCATTAGCCATTAGCAATTAGCAATTAGCCATTAGCCATTAGCCATTAGCAATCACCAATTACCAATCACCAATTACCAATTTTTTAAAATCATGCACCCTGAGATTGAGGCGCTGCTGGATCACGCGGAAACCCGCTTTCTCAAAAACGAAGAACTCGCAATTTTTAAACGTTATGCGGCAACCTTAGCCCAGCGTTTAAAAGTTTACGAATTTTTGCGGGATAAGGAAGTAGCTATCTTCCAACCTATTGCCAATCAGCTACAAGAAACTTTTCCCCAAGAGAAACAGGAAAACTTAGAGCGCTCCCTTACACATTGGCTTCTAGCTTTGCGTCACTGTGCTATGGCTATGTTGCTGAATGACTCGGTGTTTCTAAAGGAACGATTGTTAGATTGGCTCTCTGGTATAGTGCAAGCTCACCAAAGCCAAGAGATAGAGGCAACTATTTTGAAGCTGTTACAGGCTCGTTTGAAGGAACTGCTTTCGGAACAAGCACTAGCCATATTGCAACCATTCTTAGACCAAGCATCAACTATTTTGGTAAGGCCTAATAGCCATTAGCCATTAGCAATTAGCCATTAGCCATTAGCCATATTGCAACCATTCTTAGACCAAGCATCAACTATTTTGGTAAGGCCTAATAGCCATTAGGCATTAGCAATTAGCCATTAGCCATTAGCCATTAGTAACCAACAACTAACCACTAACAATGATTAATATTGCCGAATTACTGACACAGCCTCGCCTCCCCGGAAATTACTTTGCAACCGATGCCTATGTCCGGGGTGACTTGGAACTTGGTTTGCTCGAAAATCGTCGGGGAGATCGTCTTTTAGCACTCCCAGAAACATTTATTCAAGCTATATATAGTGGCTTGGAACAAGAAACGGGTCAAGCCTCCCGCCTAGTTCTATTTAACTGCGGACGGTGGTGGGGCAAAAATTTCTATGCTCGTTTTTGTGAGGAGGTTAGCGAATACTACGGCAAACCTCTTTCAGAAATGGAAATGGTGGAATTCGTTCAGTGTCTCCAACAGTGCTGGAAAACTCACGGCTGGGGGACATTTGACCTCGATCCCAGCTATACCGAACAGGGCTTTTTGATTGTAAAAATTACTAAATCCATGTTTGCTCAAAAAGCTCCTAAGTGGAACTGTCCAGTATGTTTTCTAGAAGCTGGTATTTTGAGCGCATTTTTTACTCAACTAACAGGTCGAGACCTTTACTGCGTGCAAACTACTTGCGAGTCTATGGGTGCTGAGTGTAACCATTTTATTTTAGGCTTAAGCGATCGCCTCCAACCAGCGGAGGCTATGGTTGAACAAGGTCAAGACCACGAAACCATCCTTACACGCCTGTGTGAAAAACGCTCTTAAGCGATCGCATCAATCTCTGTGTCTTACTAACTCGCTTTCTAGGGGCAATCTCCCTGTGGTTGCCCCTCGGAATCTAGCGATCCCCAATAGCTCAAATACAGTTTAGACCCCAAGTCCAGCCAACTGTCTCATAATTAAGCAGATCGATCGATATCCTGATAAATCCAGCTCAAGTTTGTATAAATAAAGTTTAAGGCTAGTGGGCATTACTCGCTATAAAGATTTGAATAAATTTATGTATTAATATGGTTAAGTTTGAGAAATATGACATAATTGCGGGAAAGATTATAAAATATATATTAAAATCATAAATAAGCGGGTTGCATCCAATAGAGCTTTAACCTTTACTACCACGCTCAAAGCTGGGATAAACTACTTTATTAATGTGTTTTTAGCAAAAGAGATACAAAAAACCTACCCTGTCTATCCAACCTACTGCTCTATGGGTAGACTTGAAGTCCCCTGCGGAGGTCTAAATGGATGCAACTGAACTGCTAAAGCGATATGCAGAAGGTGAAAGAGATTTCAAGCGGGCAAACCTGCGAGGGCTCGTGCTTAGCGTGGTCGATTCCCACAGTGGCGATACCCCTACCCTCGTTTTGGCAAACATCAACGAACAACAGAATAGACCTTACCTAATTGGGGCAAATCTGAGCGAAGCTGACCTCAGTAAAGCTCATCTCAGCCGTGCCAACCTCAGTAAAGCCGACCTGAGCGGGGCAAATCTCTGCGGAGCTAACCTGGTAGGAGCAAGTCTGAGCGGAGCCAATCTGACGGGAGCTAACCTAACAGGAGCTAACCTAACGGGAGCACATTTGAATTGGGCTAATCTGAGTACAGCCAACCTGAGCAAAGCTAATTTGAAGGGTACAGATATGAGCGCTGCTAACTTTAGCGGAGCTATCCTCAATGATGCCAATCTTGGTAAAGCCTATTTAATTAAGTCTAATCTTTCTCAAGCTCAACTAAACGATGCAGACCTAACTCAGGCTAACCTCAAAGATGCAGACTTAACTGATGCCAACCTCAGCGGGGCTGAGTTAGCTAGGGCGAATTTAGCTGGAGCGAACTTGACTCGCGCCGACTTAACGAAAGCGAATCTTTTAAAAGCTAACCTTAGACGTGCTGACCTTACTGAATCTTACCTAAATTGGGCTAGTTTGGGGGAAGCAGACTTAAGTGAAGCTATTTTGACTAGAGCGAATTTAAGTAAGGCTGATTTGAGCAAGACTTACCTCAGAAAGATAGTTTTGCACGGTTGTCACCTCAGTGGAATTAATCTCAGCGGAGCGGATCTTGGGGGTTTAGATTTAAGTAAGAAGCTGTTAACTGGGATTAATTTGGCGAGCGCATATTTGAGTGAAGCTAATCTCAGCGGTGCTTATTTAATAGAAGCTAATCTCAGCGATGCTAATCTTTGTGGAGCTGATTTGAGTGATGCTTGTCTGATGAAAGCTAACTTTATCGGTGCTCGTATGGGCAACATTAACTTAAGTAATGCTAACCTGACTGGAGCAAAATTATGCAAAGCCGATTTAATGGGAGCTAATTTGCGAGGAGCGATTCTAACGGAGGCAGATATGAGGGGCGCTAACTTAATTGGAGCAATTTTGCCTAATGGTAAGACTTATAACTGAAATTGACAGTTAACAGTTAACAGTTAATTGTTAACTGTTAACTATCTATAGACAAGCCTCTTACCTACCGCAATTTAACAGCAGTGCCAACAGCAGTAATCAACAACAAAGCCCCGGAACTATCTACATTAATTGTCCCTGTGTCAATTTCAACACCGATCACAGCATTAGCTCCGAGCCGCTTGGCTCGTTGTTCCAACTCAGCCAGTGCATCTTGTTGCCCTTTCCTAAATACCTCTTCATAGCTGCCAGTCCGGCCGCCAATAATATCGCGAATTCCTGCAAAGAAGTCCCGCAGGGCGTTAGTTCCATAGACTACCTCAGCGGTGACAATCCCCAAGTAGGTATGAACCTCTGCACCGTGAATGATATCAGTTGTTGTTACAATCATCCTTTGTTATCCTCAAACACAAAAATCTTGAGCTGATGGAACTCTGTAGAGGAACTACATCTTGCAGCTCAAAGATTCCAGATCGGTCACACACCAATTTCAACAATCTTTAGAACAGCATGGCCGTGTACAAACAAACTCTATTGGCAGTCAGTACCTTGTTGGCGCTAGTCTTCACCACAGCAACGCCACCACTTGTCCTTGCTGCCGAAATATTAGTTCAAGCTAATCCTCAAATAGCTCAAAATCTCGACGAACTCCTCCGCAAAGGGCGGGAGTTAGTTGACTCTGGACAAATTGCTCAAGCGATCGCACTTTATCAGCAAGCCGCCCGCTTAGATACGAAAAACCCGCGCATCTTCTCCGGTATTGGCTATTTAGAGGCTCGCCAGGGTAACTTCCAAGCAGCGGCGGAATTTTATCAACAAGCGATCGCCCTTGACCCCAATAACGCCGATTTTCAGTATGCTTTAGGCTTCACTTTGGCTCATTTAGAAAATTATCCCGCCGCCGCCACCGCTTACCGCCGCGCTACTCAACTGGATGCCAAAAACATCAACGCCTACCTCGGCCTCGGTGTTGCCTTATTCCAGCAGCAAGACTACAACGGAGCTTTTCGAGCCTACCAACAGGCGATCGCTCTCGACTCCAAAAACTGGCAAGCCTATTCCTCACTGGGTATGGTATTGCTTCAGCAGAGGCGCTATAGCAACGCCGTGCAGGTACTCCAACAAGCTGCCCAACTCGCTCCCAAGCAAGCAGGAGTGCAGCTTAAACTGGGGACAGCATTGCTCCGCAACGGCAATACCTCAGAAGGTATAGCAGCTTTTGAACAAGCAGCCAAATTGGAACCTCGCAATGCTGAAGTGCAGTTTGAGGTAGGAACGCTATTGAAGGCTCAGAATGACATTGAAGGGGCATTAACAGCTTATCAGCGAGCAGTGCTGGCAAAGCCGCGTTTAATTGAAGCACACGCAGCTATTGGAGAGATTCAACTGGAAAAAGAAGATTATTTTTCCGCAATTGTTACCTTTCGCCGCGTGATTAATTTAGATCCAGAAAATGCGAATGCTTACTATAATTTGGGCGTTGGGCTCTTAGCGCAACAACGGAAATCTGAGGCGATCGCAGCTTTTGAGCAAGCTCGCGAGCTTTATCAGGAACAAGGGAAAACTGAGGAGCTAGAAAAAACTGAGGAAATATTGCAACAACTCAAATAGGCTAATGGTTAATGGCTAATATCATGTCCGGCAAATTACTTACGATCTGTCAAAAGCGAGCAAAGCGAAGCAATCTCAAAACCTTGCGATTGCTTCGCACAGCGAACAATGACAAGTATTTAACCGGACATGATATAATTGGTAATGTAACCTACATTCCTCACCCTTAACGGAATGTAAGGTATTGGCATAAACTAGGATTTGCCCTAACCAACGAAAGCGGTTACTATATCATACAACATATAACTACCTCAAGACAAATATCACCTTAACCAAGGCTTAAAGAAGGTATTACTCATTTCTTAATTTAGAAGCGGGTGGCGGGAATCGAACCCGCATTATTAGCTTGGAAGGCTAAAGTTTTACCACTAAACTACACCCGCACAGACTTAAATACCATAACACAGATTTCCCAAAAGTGCAAGTAATCTGAAAAATTTCCTAATCTAGACCTTAAAGAGCTTTCACTGTTAGTCTTAACCACAGTTCTGAATATACGGCTTGACCGCCAGAGTGGGCGGCTTGAAATTGCCAATTTTTGAGCAATTCTTTCGCAAAACTTAGATAATCAAAGGTTTTAGCTCCCGACGGCCCTTGAGTGCCATCTTCAACTGGATTTACTTGTCTAATAATAGTAAGCTTTCCTTTCTCATCAATTTCGACAAGCACTTCAAAAGTTAAAGCAGAACCAGAAATCAGACCAATTTGCAGGGGATCGAGAACAGGCGAAAATTGCCTCTGATTTTGTACTGGTTTAGCGAGTTGGTCTGGGATATCTCTTTCTCCGCTGCGAATGCTACCTAAATCAAAAGTTGCTATCACACCGCCGTTATTCTGACTCCCAGAGGGTTGAGGCTTTGGTGAAGGTACGGGTGGTGTTGGCGTTGCAGGTTTACGATCGCCTAAACTAGGTGGTGGATAAGGCATTGCTCTTACAGAACCCGCTCGCACAACAACAGGCTTTGGAGTTACAGTGGGTTTAGGTTGTGGCGATCGCACAGCAGGTTTTGGGGTTACAGCAGGTTTAGGTGCTGGCTTAGGTTGTGGCGATCGCACAGCAGGTTTTACAGCTACACTGGGTTTAGGTGCTGGTTTAGGTTGTGGCGATCGCACAGCAGGTTTTACAGCTACACTGGGTTTAGGTGCTGGTTTAGGTTGTGGCGATCGCGCAGCAGGTTTTGGAGTTACAGCAGGTTTAGGTGCTGGTTTAGGTTGTGGCGATCGCGCAGCAGGTTTTGCAGCTACAGTTAATTTAGGTGCTGGTTTAGGTTGTGGCGATCGCGCAGCAGGTTTTACAGCTAGAGTGGGTTTAGGTACTGGTTTAGGTTGTGGCGATCGCGCAGCAGGTTTTGCAGCTACCTTATTCTGAGACTTAGCAATGACTTGAGCATCAGGTATAGTACCCTTGCTAGTTATCGGCTTGGTAGCTATAGGCGGCAATATTTTATTGTTAATTACCACCCCAGAAACAGGCTTACGAGATTCTACAATAGGAGGAAGTTCAATCAACTCAACCGATACAGGCTCCTTCTCAACCGTATGCACAGAATCAACAGCACCAAGACGAATCGAACAGAAAGCCACTGCGTGTAAGACAACAGAACCTAAAAGCGCAGCCATCGATAACATCGGCGACTCAGAGCGGCGCTGGAAAGTAAAATTTTTCTTATAAAGCGTTCTAGTCATAGGAAAATAAGTAATAAATATTGCAGTTAACAGTTAACAGTTAACGGTTAACAGTTAACCGTTAACTGTTAACGTCCTTCTTCCTTCTTCCCTCTTCCTTCTTCCTTCTTCCAACTATCTTTTCACTACAAAAGTCAGCACAGTTTCATCAATCCCCTTAAGTTGCAGCGATTTGTACTTAACAATCTCATCCTCATCCAAATAATCCGCCACCGCCGCCGAAACAATAATCGTATTTGGTTCCGCCGCCTCTTGCAGACGCGCCGCAATATTCACGCTGGGCCCAATCGCCGTATAATCCGATCGCTCCTCACTACCAAACATCCCCACCACAGCAGTACCCTGATGAATCCCACAGCGGAAACGCACCAAAGGAACATCATTAACTCCCACAAGGCCCTGTTCTTGCCAGCGTTCATTTAGCTCATCCAGAGCCAAAAGCATACTCCGAGCCGAAGCCACCGCACGGCGCACTTGCTCATTAGGAGTCAACTCCTCCGGCGCACCATAAAGAGCCATCACCGCATCCCCGACAAACTTATCCACCGTACCGCCATTATTGAACACAGCCTTAGTCATAGCTGCCAAATACTCATTTAATAACTCAGCTACTCGGCGCGATCGCAAGGTATTTGCCAAAGCAGTAAAACCCACAATATCGCTAAATAAAATCGTAATCAGACGCGGTTCCGGGCGCAAATCTAAACTCAATTCCCCCGCCGCCGCCTTCTTCACCATCGAAGGCGGCAAAAACCTACCTAACACTGACTCAGTTAAATAAGTATTCAACTGCTGCACCCGGCGCTCATTTTGCTTCAGTGCCACCAAATTTCGCACCTCAGCTAACAGTTCCCGGTCATTAAAAGGCTTAGACAAATAAGCATCCGCTCCCCGTTCTACTCCCTCAATTCTAGTATCTTCATCCGCCTTTGCTGTCAACAAAATTACAGGTGTACCCTTGAGCACATCATCTTCACGAATCATCCGAATCAAATCTAAACCAGACACCACAGGCATCATTAAATCTGTCACAATTACATCCGGGTCGTCACTTTTCGCCATTTCTAACCCCTCAGCTCCATTACGAGCAAGTACCACAGAAAAATTAGCTTGCCGTAAAATTCTTGCTACATAAGTCCGCAAATCTGGATTATCATCAACCACTAACACAGTAGGCAATTTTTCGGATTTATCTTCGGCTTTAATTAAATCGCTGGGAATAAATGTCTCTAGTTTTTCCTCTTCCTCAAACATATCTGTCTCCACATCCGCCAATTCCACCGCCGCCTTAGCAGAGTGAAAGTCAGCAGGCACTTCTAGCAAGCGATCTGCGGGCAAATGCGTCGTGCCCTTAACCAGCCAAACCGTGAAAGTAGAGCCTTCACCATAAACCGATTCTACGGAAATTTTACCTGCGTGCAGTTCCACGAGTTCCTTAACGAGAGCTAACCCTAAACCACTACCTTCATAGGAGCGAGAAGCAGAGCCTTCAGCTTGACGGAAGCGCTCAAATAAGTAGGGAATTTGTTCAGTGCGGATGCCAATACCACTATCTTTGACCTGAAGCAAACAGTGCGAACTGACATTACTTAAGCTGATAGTAATGTTTCCTCCTGACGGGGTAAACTTCATTGCATTGGATAGAAGGTTATAAAGAACTTTATCAAACCTTTCAATATCCAAATATAGGGGAGGGCAATTCTCCAATTGAGTAATAAGATTGATACCTTTCTTTTCGCAATAGGGCCGGAAGGATTCAACGGTACTCCGACAGAATCCTACTAGGTCAGTAGGGCGAAAACTCGGCTGCATCCTACCAGCATCAAGGCGTTGCAAATCAAGTAATTGATTTACCAACCGTAGCAGGCGGCGGGAATTGCGGAGGGCGATCGCAGCTTGTTCGTAAGGTAAATCCTGTTTCAAACTGACTGCTGACTCCAGAGGCCCAATCGTTAAAGTTAGCGGCGTGCGGAACTCGTGAGAGATATTTTGGAAAAATTCAGTTTTGAGGCGATCTGCTTCCAGCAGTCGTTCCGCCTGTTGCCTAGTAGTTTGATAGAGGCGCGATTGTTGCACTGCTAGAGATGCTTGGGTGGCGACTACTTGTGCCAGCTCGATTTCCCAGGGAAGCCAGCGGCGGGTGGATCGATTTTGACGGAGGGAAATGCTACCGATAATCTTGCCATCAGAGATGAGAGGGACTACCAGTAAAGCTCGTGCAGGCGATCGCAGCGGCAATTCAGTCACATTGAGCTCAGGATGTTCGTTGAGATCTCCCAGCGCTACTGGTTGTTTCGATAACATCACTTGCTGCAACACCGGATTACCTCGAATCGGTACCACTGACTGAGGCAGAGAATAAGGAGCAACACTCAAGGATGGGAGATCGGGTTCGCTGAGATCGATCTCGTCCTGAGTGTTTGAGGGCCTGTGTCCTTCGGCAAATTCTCCTACAGCCACCGCATTCATCGTTGCATCGTAGAGCCCCACGCACTGGACGTACTCATCATCTTCTGTCCACAGAGACAGGGCGCAGCCATCAATATGCAGTGCTTGTCCCAACTGTTGGGTAATAGCGGCAAAGATGTTTTGCGGGTCAAGAGAGGAGCGAATCGCTGAGGTGATGGTATTAACAAGGGCCTCTCGTTTTGCTAGTGCTCGAACTTGCTCGTAGGCCCGCGCTTGGGAAAGGGCTAAAGCGGCTTGGTCAGCAACAGTAATGACTAACTGCACTTCATGATCTTGCCATTGGCGGGAATCCTCAAACTGATGTAACGCCAGTACTGCCATTAGTTCCATTTGATAAAACAGTGGCACTATTAAGCTGGTGCAAATATTCGCAGCCGAGTAAGCCTGCTTCCGCTCCCAGTTTTCGGGGCTCTGTACCCGCTCATCGCTTTGAGCATCTTGGATCACCTCTACATCTAGAGTTTCCCAAACTAAAAGCGGCAAAATGTCGGCGGAGAGGGAAGAGGAAGAGGGGGAAACTGGGAGAGAGGAAGATAGGGAGGACTCGGAAGATTTAGCTTCCCCATCTCCTCCATCTCCCCATCTCCCCATCTCCCCCGCTCCCCTGCTCCCCTGCTCCCCTGCTCCCCTGCTCCCCTGCTGCCCCTCTCCCCTGCTCAACAGATCCCCTTCTAACCCTTTAGGTCTTGCTTCTTGTTTTTCATAAAGAAACCACTCCTCGGCCATCTGCCCATCTTGAAAAGGTCGCAGCAAGCAGCAGCTAACGTCAAACATATGACCGACGGTTTCAACTATTCTTTGAAGCATCTGCCGGTAATCCGGTGCAGAGCGAATGGTATTGGTGACGGCGTATAGTAAAGAGCCTTGTTTAAGGGCCCGCCGCAGTTCTTCTGTCCGAGCTTTGAGGACGTTGTGGGTATCGACTGCTTGGCTAACGAGGGCTTTGAGTTCTTCAGCATCCCAAGGTTTTGTAACGTATTTAAATACTTTGCCAGAGTTAATAGCTTCTACTAGGTCTTCAACATCTGTATAGCCCGTTAATATAATTCTAATTACATCAGGATAGCTAGTGGCAGCTAAACTTAGAAATTCTGTACCGCTCATTTGTGGCATCCGCTGATCGGAAATAATGACGGCTATTTCACCTTCTCTGGCTAAAATTTCCAAGGCAGCAGGGCCCGAATCTGCTCTGAGCACTTTGTAATCCCGATGGAAGGTGCGGTAGAGCAGGTCAAGGTTATCAGGCTCGTCATCGACGACCAATAGTTTTAATTTACGGTTAGTTTGGGAATTCATAGAGATTCTCCAAAACGGAAACCCATCGCCTTTTGCGTTGGAGGAGTTCTTGACCCTTTAGGCACAGCAACTTGACATTAGTCAACAGATATGTTAATGCTAGATTGTATGATTTTACTAAAACACAAAGACCCGATATGTCAGGGTTGAAACTCCTCAAACCCAAGTGTTTTGAGTTTAAAAACTCAAACCGAGTGGCTAAATATAGGACAATCGGCGAGTGAATCAAGCAGGGTAAAAAAGTTGCATTTGTAGTATGTTCGCAAGTAGGGGCAGGTTGAGCAACATCTTCTCTAGTTAGTGCAGATATTTGTAAACCCGCCCCTGCTGGAACCCCGCAAGGGCTAATAAATTCTAAGGGCAATTGGTACTGCCTAAAGGCAGAAGACACTAGCTTAGCTGTTGTTTTAGGGCTGTCCTGTTGCATAAACCGCTATCTGTCTGAATGTTGAAATCAATGAAAGTGAGTATAGTTCACAGCCATAGCTGTCTTCTAAATAATCCCATCCCTTACCAGGGTGGGAGTCTCAACGTTTAATCTTAACTACGGTTGCCCTCAGAGGAACAAGAGTTTAAATAATGGCCCAATTGCGGGGATTCATCCTGATGTCTAATTATTATTAACACAGTTGCGGTATTGGCGAGTAAGGCTGGAGGGCATTGCTGCCGCTCGGCTAGCCTCAAGGCTAAAGCTAATCTGGACTTTAGCGGGAAAAGCTTCATGGGAAGATGTTTCCCGGTAGCGGAGGTAAAAATTTACTTCTCGTTTAATGGTGACATAATCCTGACTCTAATTCCTACGGGCGATTAGGCACGGCGATCGCTTTATTTGCCAGTATGAGGCTGGGTGATTCTGATAGGCTGATAATTAAAACTTGGCTTGGAGTTGTGAATCCTTTCTTTTTTTCTTCGATGTCCCGCGATTTAGAAAGCTCCCGATGTCCGTCTGGCCCCTCTCGCTTTCTGATCCGGGCGGCTGTATCTAAGGATCTGACGCAGTTGGCGGAAATTTTGGCTCTGAGCTTTCACTCTCGCGAGGGGATTATGGAGTTGATTTATCCAGTGTTGCGGTTGGGTATTTATGAAGATTTAAGAAACCGGCTGCGATCGGCTTCGGAGCATTATATTTGTTTGGCGGCTGAGCTCACATCTAGCAGGGAGGGGGCACAGGGTCGTCTGTTGGGAACGGGGGATCTGGCGGGAACGGTGGAAATGGGTTTGCGCTCTCACCATCCTTGGCCGATGTCTAATTCTGAGTATCCTTATTTGTCAAATTTGGCTGTCCATCCAAACTGTAGGCGGTTGGGGGTTGCTCAACAATTACTGAGTAATTGCGAGCGTGCGGCGCTGGAGTGGGGGTTTTCTGATATTTACCTGCACGTATTAGAGAATAATCATGCGGCACGTAGGCTTTATTTTAAGGCTGGCTATCAGTTGCAACAGGTTGATTGGAATTGGACTTGTTTGTTTTTCCGTCAACCCCGGCGGTTGTTTTTGCGGAAAAATCTCGCGCCTGCGCCGATCGCGTAACGCCGTCTTCTGGGTGGTAAAATTACCGCCCAGAGGGTGACGTTATCAACAATTATGTATGGCTAGGGACTAGGGGCTAGGGGCTAGGGACTAGGGACTAGGGAAAGAAGGGAAAGAAGGGAAAGAAGGGAATAGAAATCAGCGTTTCAGCAATTCAGTGTGTCTTAAACGCCTTGGCGATTGCTATTAAGTCCTAATGTCCGCACTAGAAAAGCCCATTCATCGGCAATTTCTTCGATAATTTTAGCGGTAGGTTTGCCGGCTCCGTGTCCGGCTTTGGTTTCAATGCGAATTAAGACTGGGCGATCGCCTTTGTGGGCTGCTTGCAATGCAGCGGTAAATTTGAAACTATGAGCGGGAACTACGCGATCGTCGTGGTCTGCTGTGGTAATCATTGTGGCTGGATAAGGGGTTCCTGGTTTGAGATTGTGCAGGGGAGAATAGCGATAGAGCACATCAAATTCCTCTTGATTTTCTGGGGAACCGTACTCGGAACACCACGCCCAGCCAATGGTAAATTTGTGAAAGCGCAACATATCCATAACGCCAACGGCGGGGAGTGCTGCGCCGAATAGTTCGGGACGCTGGGTCATGCAGGCTCCTACTAATAATCCGCCGTTACTACCGCCTGCGATCGCTAATTTTGCTGGTGTTGTGTATTTGTTGTCTATTAACCATTCTGCGGCAGCTATAAAGTCGTCAAACACATTCTGTTTGTTTAATTTTGTGCCTGCTTGATGCCATTCTTCGCCGTATTCACCGCCGCCGCGTAAGTTGGCGATCGCGTAAATTCCTCCCATTTCTAACCAAACTACTCTGCTGACAGAAAAGCTGGGGGTAATTGATGCCCCAAAACCGCCGTAGCCGTAAAGATATGTGGCGTTATTTCCATCGAGTTGCACTCCCTTTTTATGGGTGATAAACATCGGCACTTTGGTGCCATCTTTGCTGCTATAAAATACTTGTTTGGTTTCGTAATCTTCGGGATTAAAATCTACCTGGGGCTGGCGGTAAAGCGTACTTTCGCCTGTCACCATATCGTAATGATAGATGGTGTTGGGTGCTGTAAAACTGGTGTAACTGTAAAAGGTTTCGGTGTCGTGGCGTTTGCCCCCAAAACCGCCGGCAGAACCTATTCCGGGCAAGGCTACTTCTCTAACGAATGCACCTTCTAAATTAAAGATTTTAATCTGAGTATAAGCGTCTTTCAGGTAAGAGGTAACGAATTGATTATTGAGGATGCCGATGCCTTGGAGAGTTTCGGTGGATTGAGGTATAACTTCTGTGCTGGTGTTAGTGGTAGTATCGATGGCAATGACGCGACGGCGAGGTGCATCTAGGTCTGTTTGAAACCAAAATAGGGAGCCTTCGTTATCAATGAATCCATATTCAGCATCGAACTCATTAATTAATTCTATTACTTGTGATTCTGGGTTGGTTAAATCTTTGTAAAAGATCAAGTTTTGCGGATCTGTTCCCCGCCAAACTGAGACGATCAAGTATTTGCCATCTTCGCTAACTCCGCCGCTGAATCCCCATTCTTTTTGGTCGGGGCGTTCATAAATTAACTGGTCTTCAGATTGAGCTGTACCGAGACGGTGGTAGTACAATTTTTGGTAATAGTTAACGTCTTCTAGTTTGCTTTTTTCGTTTTGTTCGTCGTAGCGACTGTAAAAAAATCCTTGATGGTCGTGCGTCCAAGATGCACCAGAAAATTTTACCCATTGCAAACGGTCTGATAAATCTTCACCTGTTTCTACATCTCTGACTTTCCATTCTTGCCAGTCGGAACCAGAGGCGGATAAACCATAGGCCATTAGTTTGCCATTTTCGCTGAGGGCTAGGCCAGAAAGGGCGATGGTTCCATCTTCGGAAAGGGTATTGGGGTCTATTAAAACTTTGGCTTCGCCGTCGAGGGAGGTTAAGGTGTAGAGGACGGATTGATTTTGGAGGCCGTCGTTTTTGAAGTAAAAGTAGCGATCGCCTTGTTTGAAGGGAATGCTATATTTTTCGTAGTCCCATAGTTGAGTTAGCCGCTGTTTGATTTTTTCGCGGGCGGGAATTTCGCTGAGGTAGGCGAAAGTAACTTGGTTTTGGGCCTCAATCCAAGCTTTGGTTTCCTCTGAGTCAGGGTCTTCTAGCCAGCGGTAAGGATCTGCAATTTTTAGGCCGTGATATTCATCGGTTTGCTCGATTTTGCGGCTGGTGGGGTAAGTTAGATGTTGAGTGCGATCGGGCATGATTTTGGAGTATGGTCAATATTGTCCAGTTTAGCGCTCAAGAGTCAGTTAGTGTCGGGAGATTTTATAGACCTGGCTGGTATTATATCTTGTTTATTAATCTGGAGGATGGCGATCGAGTCATTTTTGAATTGTTTTTTTGACTGGATTAGTGAGATAACGATCTCAAGTTATAGCCTCGTAACGATCTGACTGTGAAGGAACTATCGGCAATATTGTTGCAGTCAATTATAATAGTTGTTACTATCATTTCACCAGAACTAGCTATGAATCAACTACCTAATCAAACACCCGATCCTTTCGATACGAATCAACCATCTAATCGGTTCGATCCGCAAAATTTAGCGAAGGAACTAGATAGGGAAAATGTGGATAGACCGGTAGTCTACCATCCCGACACTAAAAAAGTTTTGCAAAAAGTCTTTATTATGCTAATTGTTGGCGGTGTAATTGTTGGGGGAATTCTATCTATAGGAATTCTGAAGCTGATGAAAAATTATGGATTGACAGATGTGCCGCCGAGGGAAGAAAAGGCGAGGTAGAATTTTGTCAATGGAGTTCGCTAAATATCCTTAACCATGAGGGAAAAAGCCTCGGCCATGCGGCAGGCTGTGTAGAGGCAAACTCCAAATAGGGCGCTGTTGCGATCGCTCTGGAATCCTTCGCTAAAGGGCCGCTCGATTTCTTATTAGGTGAGTATTTTGTAGGACTTACGCAGGTCGTACCAGAAACCGGGTTTTTTAGACAGGACTAAGGCAAAAAAAACCCGGTTTCTTTGGTTGGTGCGTAAGTTCTGACTTGTATAAGTTTTTTGTGAAGGCGGAAAGTTTTTTGCCGGGTTGCTTCTTTAATATAAAGCTAACCAAGCAAACATTAAGCTTATGTCCCGCCATTTGGAAAGATTGTTGCAAATTGACTCACTGTTGCGAGCAGCACAGCGGCAAACAACAGGAACAATTGCTGAAGCTTTGGAAGTTAGCGAAAGAACAATCCGTAGCGACTTGGCATTTTTGCGCGATCGGTTCAACGCCCCGGTGGAGTTCAATCGCCAAAAAGGTTTTCACTACATCGATCCAGATTGGCGCTTGCCCAGTATTTCTCTAAGTCAAGGTGAATTATTTGCTCTGACATTGGGAGCGAGAATGTTGCAAGCTTACTCAGGTTCAACTTATACCACAGAATTGCGCTCTGCGATCGCACGATTGAGTGAAAGATTGCCAGAACAAACTTGGATCGATCTTCAAAGAATTGCTGATGAACGCATTATTTTTAGAAGTGGTGCTGAAACCTATATTAACCCTGAAATCTGGAATCAATTAGTAGAAGCTTGTAGAACATCCCAGCAAGTCAAGATGTGTTATTTCACAGCAAGTCGCAATGCTAAGTCTGAGCGAGTGCTCGACCCTTACTTGCTGCACATTTACCGAGGAACTAACCCTTACGTAATTGGATTTTGTCAACAACGCCAAGAGATTAGGTGGTTTCGAGTCGATCGCATTCAGAGCTTAGAAATTCTTAATACTAAGTTTATGCGCGATCGCACATTTAATGCTCAAGAACATCTAGAGCGGATTTTTCAAGCTGAGGTAGGAGGAGGTAAACCCATTGAAGTAGAAATTTGGTTTGATGGGCCCACAGCACCCTATATCTGGGAGAGGCGATGGCATCCAACTCAGGAAATTGAACAACATCCTGATGGTTCGATTACCTTGAGGATGAGTGTGGCGGGTTTGAATGAGATTAAGCGGTGGGTGTTGGGGTATGGGAAAGGGGCGAGAGTGAAAAGCCCACCGGAGTTGGTGAAGTTGGTTCAAGATGAGGTAGAGGCGATGAGTAACAATTATAGTTTTCAGGAGGGATCTAGTTATGCTAATCACTGAATGCGATCGCGAGGAACGACAAGATAATAATTTGCCTTATGTAGAGTTGTGTTTTAGTCTCATCGGTAAAACTTTACCTGCGGATCATGGGTATGGTTTGTATTCCGCGATCGCACACTCTCAAGAGGAACTTCACAATTTAGCAGGGGTGAGTATTCAAACCATTCAGGGAATGCCTGATAAGCAAGGGGTAATTCATTTAAGCGATCGCTCTAAATTGAGAATCCGCCTACCTGGAGACAAAGTGCCGTTGGTGTATCCCTTAGCGGGCAAGCAATTAACTATTGGTAAGCACGCAATTCGGCTAGGAATCCCGCAAATTTTTGTATTGCAACCTGCCGCGAGATTGCGATCGCGCATTGTGATTATTAAGGGATTCCAAGAACCAGATACTTTTTTGGTAGCAGCAAAGCGACAATTGGATGATTTACAAATTCAAGGTAATCTGACAATTCCGCTGAATGAAGAGGGAGAATTTAGTCGGAAGGCAATTAAAGTTAAAACGTTTTCAGTAGTGGGTTTTAGTTTAGAAGTAATGGATCTCAGCGATGATGATTCTATTAAGTTGCAGGCTTTAGGATTGGGGGGTAAACATCGTATGGGTTGTGGGATTTTCAACACTTTGCCCCGTGCATGGAGGTTTGATAATGTCTAATCTGCCTGAGCATTTATTGGCAAAAAGTAAGCCGCCTATTACTCTTAAAAAGCACCTAGAAGATACGGCAAAATGTGCTTTACAAATCTTCCGGCTAGATGGTCGGTGGGGACAAAATTGGTGTAGATTCTTCAAAATTCAAGGCATTGAAGCACAAGAAAAATTCTTGTTAAATTTGCGTGTTGCAGCCTTATTGCATGACATTGGTAAAGCAAATGAGGAATTTTACAAAGCTGTATCTGAGGGATGCTATCAAACTTTCAGACATGAACATATCAGCGCACTGGTATTGCATTTAAAACAAGTTCGTTCTTGGTTACAAAAAGAAAACTCATCTTTAGATGTGGAAGTAATTACGGCTGCGGTTTTGTCCCATCATTTGAAGGCTGCGGAAAAAGGCGATCGCGAATGGGGAAAACCATCTAAAGTAACTCGCTACAAACCAGTTAAGCTTTACCTACTACATGATGAAATAAAAGTCACCTTACAAGAAATTGCGCGCGTCGCGAGTCTGGATCAGCCTCCCGAAATCGCGATCGCTACCTTCTCCCAAGATGCCATCTGGTGTAAAGCATGGGAAGATGGCATGAAAGCTGCTAGACAGTTCAAACGCAATCTAAACGATGAGCGAAGAAGTCTTCTTTTGGCTGTTAAAGCAGGGTTAATTGTTTCTGATGCGGCGGCTTCAGGATTGGTGCGAGAAGGAAAGAAAATTGATGAATGGATTGAAGAAGTTGTACATAGTAAAGCGATTACCAAGGCTGAAATTGTTACTGCGATTATTCATCCCATCATCGGCAAAATTGATGCAAGACGAGAGGATAAACCTTTTGATCTTAAGAAATTTTTGGAAGAAAACAACACGGGACAACTACAGATGCTGCAAGATGAAACTCTGCACACATTTCAGAAGGAAATAGGAGTGCAAGGTTCAAGAGTTTTGTTATTAGCTGCTTGCGCTGCTGGAAAAACTCTTACTGCTTGGAAATGGGCAGAAGAACAGGTAAAACACCATACAGTAGGAAAAGTAATTTTTCTTTATCCCACAAGGGGTACAGCAACGGAAGGCTTTAAGGATTACGTGAGTTGGGCACCAGAAGCAGATGCAGCACTGGTGACAGGAACAGCGCGTTATGAACTCGAAGCGATCGCAGAAAATCCACCCGACTCAATGAAAGAAAAAGACTTCACCACTGAGGATCGTCTATTTTCATTAGGCTTTTGGTCGCGGCGATACTTTAGCGCAACAGTGGATCAATTTCTAGGTTTCATGGAGCACAGCTATGGTGGGATTTGCTTGTTACCGGCTCTAGCAGATAGCGTGTTAATTATTGATGAAATTCACAGTTTCGATCGCAAGATGTTTGATAGCTTAATTGCATTTCTCAAACATTTCGATCTACCTGTTTTGTGTATGACAGCAACATTACCAACTTGTCGAAAAAATGAGTTAGTGGAAGCGGGATTAAAAGTATATCCAACAGCCAGCGATCGCGAAAACTTGAAAGACCTTGAAGAGAAAGAGAATCATCCCCGCTATCGACTTGAACCTGTAGAGAATTTTACCAGTGCGTTGACCAAAGCTAAACAGGCTTATAGCCAGGGTGAGCGAGTTTTATGGGTTGTGAATACAGTCGATCGCTGTCTGGCAATCTCACAAAAGCTAAAGGAGGAACTAAAGGTAGAAGTTTTGACATATCATAGCAGATTTCGATTAACCGATCGACAGAAAGTTCATACAAAAACGGTTAAGGCATTTGCATTTCAAAAAGTACGAAAACCAGCAATTGCTGTAACTACGCAAGTTTGTGAAATGTCTCTCGATCTTGATGCTGATGTTTTAATTACCGAATTTGCTCCCATTCCTTCCCTAGTTCAACGCTTTGGACGTGCTAATCGTCATTTAGTTAGGGGTAATGATTTTCGTGCTGCACTTCATATTTATGAGCCGCCGAAGGCTTTGCCATATAATCGTGAAGAATTAGACGCTGCTAGAAAGTTTATTAACGATTTAGGTGAGGGTGATATTAGTCAAAAAAGACTCGCTGACACAATGGAAAAATATACTCCTGAAGAACGAAGTAGCGATGGTTCCTCGCGTTTTCTCGATAGTGGCTACTTTGCCACGATGGGTAGTTTTCGAGATACGGATGAATATGCTGTTCCTTGTATTCTCGATCGCGATCTTGATGAGGTGGAAAAACGGATCAAGAAGCATCAACCTTATGACGGATACAAAATTAATGTACCTGAGACTTGGGCAAAAGGCGATCGTCCAAGTTGGCTACCAAGGTATTTAAAAGTTGCTGAGTGGGAAGGACATTACGACGAGCGATCGGGATTTCAGACCAAACCATTAGAGGATGTGAAATTATGAATGAACTAATTTCTATCCCATACACATTGGCCGAGTTGTCTTCTTCTCAGCATCGATCTGGTTTAGCAGGATTAGTTTTAATGGTACAATGGTTACATCGTTTTCAGCCGTGGAAACAAGATGGTTCTGCTATTTGCGAGATCGATAATTTGAGCGATCGCGGTGTAACTTTACGAATTAATCAGTTAGGTTTACAAGCACTACTCAATGAAGTCTATGCAGCGAGTTGGGAAGAAAAAATCGAGTACAAGTTACGCGAAGACAAGGAAACAGGAGAAATTATTCAGCCGATAAGGACTGAAGAAGTACCTGATAAAGATTCAAAAACAGGGAAAGTAAAGATCGACAAAAAAACAGGGCAACCCAAAACGAAGACTGCTTATTACTATCCTATGTTTGTACCACAAGGAGCATTCCTTGTTGATCCACAGTACGATCGTTCCTCTGATGGAAAAAATGGACTTTGGATTAAACTTTGGCGAGATGCTCTTTGGGCAATTCTAAAAGCCAAAGCACTTTCTCGCAACAGTTTTAAGGCAAGAGCGAATGAATTGTCAGATACAAAAGATGTCAAGGATATTTGGAAAAATTTAGCTAATCCTTCCTCACAAATCAAACTTGCAGGTAGCTTTTACTTGGGAGTACAGGAAAAAAATGCAGAAGATATCCCTTTTAAAGATAGGGGACGATATCATTTTCTGCTGCATTTCTGGTTTTTTGTTGCACAGATATATGTCCCCATTAAAATTAATATTGAGAAGGAAAAGGAGAGTAAAAAACATCAGGAAAATATAGATTTTTGGGGCTACGTAATAGCTATCCCTGATATTGCAAACCTCAAGTTTTTCTGTGATGAGTTTTTTGAATTTCTTAGTTCTAGGGAAATTAAACCATTTAAGTTTCTCCCTCGTGAATGTATTATAGACTTGCAACTTGAAGCAGCGCTGGAAATGAGCAAACGTCTTAAACTTCAGCTTAATAAAAGTGAGTCTAAAAAGAGTATGTCAGACTTAGTTAATGCAATAGACATTATTCATGCTCATAGACCTAAAGATGATACTAAATTCATTTATATTGGGCGTTTTTTACCAACGATGGAGATGGCTAATGAGTATGAAGCGATCAAAAATAGTCTATGGAGTCCGACATTTCGCCACCAAAGATTACTTAATCTAGTGAGGGATAAAAAATGGTATACAGGATTTGATTCGCTTCTGTGTACCATTCCCTACGAGCAAACGATGGAAAATGATTATTTCCGTCACGACTCACGCGAATCATTCAAATATGAGGTAGAAGATATGACCGAAGAAACAGAACAGGATCTTGGAACTGAAGTTGCCGAATACTCTTGCGAAAGACTGGTTTTGCGATTGGTAAAATCCTATGTATTAAGTAAGTTAGAAGGTAAATATCAACTCAAGTGGAAGGATGTTCAAGGCTCGCCGAAAGAAAGCGAGTATCGCGACAAAAAAGCAAAAATAGCTAAATCTGCTTTTTTGGATATTCGCAGCCGTAGCGAAAAATCAGATTTCATTAATTACTTTGCTTCTACGATTTGCTCTGTATCTCAACGAATGAATGAGTCAGATTTTGAAAAGCTAACTCGCGATCTCTATGAAGACACAGACAAAGTGCGTACTTTAACGATGCTTGCTCTTTCTGCCAACAGCTAACTGTCAATTTAACTTCAAGGAAAAACTGGACTTATGCCTAACAATAATCTCTTTACAACTGTCCTCACCTACGCTGCTCCTAGTTCTAACTATCGCGGCGAAAGTGAAGAAAACCGCACTGTTCTCCAAAAGATTGCGAAGGGTACAAAGGAACATACAGTTATTAGTCCCGAATCAATGCGTAATGCTTTACGAGAAATGTTAATTGAGGCTGGATTACCTTGTAATCGTAAGCGTCTACACGACCAAGATCAGCTTGCAGTCGAATTTAAAGAATTTCCAAATGCCAGCAAGTTTGCTGATGATTTTATCTTTGGGTTCATGGTTGCTGATAATGAGGCCATCAAGAAAAATAAAGGGATGCTTCCAAAAAGAGATAGCATTTTGCGAATGAATATGGCTGTTGCAGTGACTCCTTATCGGTTTGATGCAACCTTTCACCAATCCCCAAAAAATGCCGAGACAGAGAATAATAAAGATACCTTCTGGAAGAATTCCAAGAAAAATAATTCAACACTTTTGCACCGTGAAATTTCCCACACTGCTTATCAGTATCCTTTTGCTCTTGCTTACAACGACTGTAAGGAAAAGCCTGAATGGGTGAAACCATTACTAAAGGCAATTGGTGAGCTTTCTAATGTTGCTGGTGGACACGCACGTAGTTATTATGAAATGGCTCCTAAGAGTATTATTGCACGTCTAACTCCTTGCCTTGTCGCAGGTTTTAATACTTATGGATTTGATGAAAATGGAAACTTTAACGAATTATCTCGGCTGCATTCGGAAGACCTACCTGCTGAGGAATTTTGGATTGGTGGCGAGATAATTCGTAATATGAAAGCAGAACAACGGAAACACCTACAGGATGCTGGCGCAAAGCTGTACGAAAATCCCCAAAAGTTGATAATTGACATTGCTAATGACTTTTTAGGTTAAGAAAATCCCAATGAATTGTATGTGGTTGCGTGTTCGTGCGCCCTTTGCTGCCTATCGTGGTTTTCAGGCTGGAGTTTATCGCTCAACTATGCCTGTAATGCCTCCTTCTGCTGCATTAGGCTTAGTCTTAAATCTGGCGGGAATTGAAATGCGAACTGGGTTGGATCAAGTAACAACTCAAATTCGTAAAGATATTCCCCATTTACAATTAGCAATTGGAGCAGTTGACGGTTCAAAAAGTGAGATTTGTACGCTTTACCAACAACTTCATAGTTATCCTGTTGGATCTTCTGGTAAGGAACTTAAAGAAAAAACTCATGGGGCAAAATACTGGATTGTTCCTGTACGGCGAGAGTTAATTGTTGGACTGGATATTATCATCGGTATTCGTGAATTTGAAGGGCTATTTGAACGCATCCGTCAGGGATTGCGGGGCGAATTAAACGATCGCCGCTACGGTTTACCGTTTGCTGGTGATAATAACTTCCTTTTCGATCGCATTGATATTATGGATAGCCCACTGTTAACCCACTGGTATGAAAAAATGGAAGTTGACTCAGAACCACGCAAGCGATCGCAACGTTTGACGGTTGGTATCGATCGCCTTGATAACAGTAAAACAATAAGTCATCTTTTTGCGCCAATTTCTGAACCCTCAATTGAGCCGCCTTTGAATGCTTGGATTTGGACACCTAAGAAACCAGATTAATACGTAACTGGCACATCGTAGGATGCTTTATTATATAAAGTTCTGTAGGGGCGGGAACGCCTACGATATTTGATTATTATCTAAAAATTCTCGCTTACCCGCCCCGCCCCTACTCAAGATACTCAGCTTGGAGATAAGGAAGAGTTGTAAGTCGGCAAAAGTGCCGCTAAAATAAAAACATTGTGGACAATGTGAGGTTATTGATGGGGAGACAGTTTTCTCCCAACTGCAACAGAAACTTCAAAAACGTCGCGATCGCGCTGGTTTATGAGTAATATTTGTCGGTTTACTTTTTCAAGAACCTTTTGAGGAGTGATTATAGCGGAAACTTTTTTGCCTAGTGAAATAGCTAAAGTAATCCTAACCTGAAAAACCATCAGGTAAAAAACTTTAACTCAACCCATATTTCACCATGCAACTACTCGAAATTGACTATTTTTCACCCCCAAAACAAAGTACAATTCGCGTCTCGGCCCTCCACGCGATCGCGTACTGTCCCCGCCTTTTCTACCTCGAAGAAGTAGAAGAACTCTACACCCAAGATGCAGCAGTATTCGCCGGTCGCCGACTCCATGTTGAGATCGAAAAACAGGAAGATGAAGACTGGGAAGACCTTTACTTAGAAAGTGAAGAATTGGGCTTGCGAGGCCGCCTAGATGCCCTTCGCACCCGCGATGGTCAAACAATTCCCTACGAGCACAAACGGGGGCGCTGTCACCGAGATGCACATAATCAGCCCCAAGCTTGGGAAAGCGATCGCATCCAAATTCTCGCCTACGCTTACCTCATCGAATCAGCTTTACGCATTCCAGTCCCAGAAGGCCGCATCCGCTACCATGCTGATAACGTCATGGTTCGCGTCCCCTTCGATGATACAGGACGGGCAGCAGTGCGAGAGGCGATAGAGCAAGCGCGATCGCTCCGCCAGTCCCCCTGTCGCCCACCCGTCACCGACAACGAACGCCTCTGTACCCGCTGCTCCCTTGCTCCAGTCTGCTTGCCAGAAGAAGCCCGACTTGCCCACAACCGAGAATGGCAACCTATTCGGTTATTTCCTGAAGACGACGAAGGTTGTATGGCTGGAAACCTTTATCCTGTATGGGTTTTAGCTTTGATTGGTTCGCTGGAGGTGCTTGCAAAACTCTGGATTTCATACAGGATAAGGGTTTGAGGAAATTGCGATTTGGGTTTTATGGCTAGTTTTTGGCTTTTTTTGAGATTTTGTTGCTATTGAGTGGAGGTGCTTGTAAAATGGGCGAGAGGTGGTTGTCCTGTAAAGGTTTCAGCCGCCGCTGTGATTAAACCTTTGATGCCGTAAGGCGTTGAGCACGTAAAGAGATTCCCTCATTTCGGCAAAAGGGAATTGTGATTAAACCTTTGATGCCGTAAGGCGTTGAGCACGCATAGAAGCGATGGGCAATGCCTTACAAATGGTGTTAGTGATTAAACCTTTGATGCCGTAAGGCGTTGAGCACTCGCTAACAACTGCTTTGACACACCTTGTCACTCTAGTGATTAAACCTTTGATGCCGTAAGGCGTTGAGCACCAGACACTCCATAAGATAATTCGCCCCGAAGACGAATGTGATTAAACCTTTGATGCCGTAAGGCGTTGAGCACATGAATTGCCTAAATGGTATAACTTCGATGCTGACGTGATTAAACCTTTGATGCCGTAAGGCGTTGAGCACAGTTAAATTATTAATGCCGGATTTTGAGACAAAACCGTGATTAAACCTTTGATGCCGTAAGGCGTTGAGCACGAACACCTACGGAAGGATTTGAATTTGAGCTAGAGGTGATTAAACCTTTGATGCCGTAAGGCGTTGAGCACGTAAAACCAGCGAAAAAGGCGGAGGAAAAGCCTCCCAGTGATTAAACCTTTGATGCCGTAAGGCGTTGAGCACTATTTTTCACCCGTTCTTTCTTAGGCCGGCTGCCTGGGCGTGATTAAACCTTTGATGCCGTAAGGCGTTGAGCACTTGGCTTGTTTGTTACCTCCTGTTGTTTTAATTTTCTGGTGATTAAACCTTTGATGCCGTAAGGCGTTGAGCACATATGTTTAGCGCGTGGCCGGCTAACGCAATGGGTTTAGTGATTAAACCTTTGATGCCGTAAGGCGTTGAGCACTACACCTCCTTTGTGTGGTTATGGTTGGTCAATGGTGATTAAACCTTTGATGCCGTAAGGCGTTGAGCACCTAGACCCGATCATTTATTATTGGATGGCAGAGTGTTTAGAGTGATTAAACCTTTGATGCCGTAAGGCGTTGAGCACTCCCACCCATTCTATCAAGTCAGCATCCCTAAGTTTCCGTGATTAAACCTTTGATGCCGTAAGGCGTTGAGCACAGGATAAAGGTGCGCGATCGCTAGGCAAATTCAAATCGTGATTAAACCTTTGATGCCGTAAGGCGTTGAGCACTAAAGAAGCGGCGGCTAGCTAGAATCACGAATAGCGTGATTAAACCTTTGATGCCGTAAGGCGTTGAGCACGAAGGGAATTATCCGAATGAGTTTGATGTTCCTTGATGCCAATAGGTGTTATCTTACATCCAATCCGGGGGTTGTTCGTACTAGAAGTCAAAGACTAAAAACTAGATACTATCGGCCATGTAACCAAATCTGACTGGACGAGCTTTGAGAGCGATCGCGACCAAGAAAAGTTCTATATTAGTCTATATTTTGGGGAACCATCATCAGCACTAATTTACCCATGACATCCACCACAACGATCGCCACCCCCCTAAGCTGGACAGAATTAGAAGCCCTCACAGACTTTCAAATCGATCGCATCAACGGGCCAACTAACGCTCAATCCCGCCTGCGCCTGTTCGGACAAACCGAAGCCGATGTCCGAGTCACCCTCTACCGCGACAACCACGCCTGGTGTCCCTATTGCCAAAAAATCTGGTTGTGGTTGGAAGAAAAACAAATTCCCTATCGTATTGACAAAGTTACCATGTTCTGCTATGGGGAAAAAGAAAGTTGGTACAAGCGCAAAGTGCCGTCGGGAATGCTACCCGCGATCGAACTAGACGGCCGCATCATCACCGAAAGCGACGACATCTTAATCGCCCTCGAAAGAATCTATGGCCCCTTGGGTTTGGGCATGGAAAACCCCGCAGTCATTTCCCTGCGGCGGTTAGAGCGACTGCTGTTTAGAGCTTGGTGCTCTTGGCTGTGCTACCCCGCCAGTTCAGCTAGAGTAGAACAGCACAACCGCAACCAATTTATTAATATCGTCGCCCAAGTGGAAGCAGCCCTGGCTAGCACTCCTGGGCCTTATTTTCTGGAAGAATTTGGGACTGCCGATGTCATCTTTACGCCCTACGTCGAACGCATGAATGCCAGTCTTTACTACTACAAAGGCTACTCCATGCGCGAAGAAAACCCCCGCTTTGCTGACTGGTTTGCAGCGATGGAAAGCCGCCCCACCTATCGCGGCACTCAAAGCGACTTCCACACCCACGTCCACGATTTACCCCCTCAAATGGGCGGCTGTTATGAAAACGGCGAACCGCAAATGTTGCTCAACAAAGCCCGCGTCGATAATGGGCCTTGGGCTGGACTCCCGGATGCGATGTACCCAGAACAGGAAACCGCCCGCGCTGAAGCACTCCATCGCGTCATTAAGCACCGCCGCAACATCATTCGCGTCAACCCTGCTGACGACAATTTATTCGATCAAGCTTTGCGCTGTGCTTTAACCTTGATGATGACAGGCGAAGTTTGTAAGCCGCCGGCTGGTTCAGATGCGGCTTTGCGCTATTTGCGCGATCGCGTGAATGTACCCCGCGATATGTCGATTTACGCCGCCAAGCGATTGCGGGAAGCCTTGGAGGAAACGGCGGCTTTGGTGGGTGATGGTCAAGGTACTCCGATTTTGCTCAAGCATCGGCGAGATCAAGATCCGGCTAATTTTGCATAGGATTCTAGGCCGATGGAATCAGACGGAATCGGCATTGCACAGGCTCTAGTTCGGGCTTGCTGAATAAGTTATGGCTTCAGCTTTACTAGGACTTATAAAATAGTAATAAGTCAGTAATTTCTCAACCAATCAGGACTTACGCACCCAACCAAAGAAACCGGGTTTTTTACGAAAATACTTCATTGTGACTTCTACTTTCTACATAAGAGCCTCCTGCCTCCTGCCTTCTGCCTTCTGCGTGACCCACAGACGATCTCAAAAACCCGGTTTCTAGAGCCATGAGCGGGGGACAGGGGATTTAGTTATTTAATCAACTTAAAATTAAGTAAAAATGAGTGAAAAACGTTCGGCTTGCCTAATCTTTAATCCCGTTGCTGGTAAAAGTGACCCCGATCAAGATTTGGCGAAAATTCGAGAACTTTTAGACCCTGTGATTGACTTAGAAATTTGGATGACTACTCCTGAAATCAGCGCGGCTCAACTTGCCAAGGAAGCTATTTCTAGAGGTGCAGAAACTATTATTGCTTCTGGGGGTGACGGTACTTTATCAGCAGTAGCAGCGGCGGTAGTAGGAAGTAATATCCCTTTAGGAATTATTTCGCGAGGAACTGCGAATGCTTTTGCTAATGCTTTAGAAATTCCTACTACCATAGAATCAGCCTGCGGAGTGATTTTAGGAGGGCTAACAAGGGTGGTGGATGCGGCAATGTGCAATGGTAAAGAACCAATGGTTTTGTTAGCAGGAGTTGGCTTTGAGGCGGAAACTGTAGAACAGGCGGATCGAGAGTCAAAAAATCGCTGGGGAATGTTGGCTTACATTCTGTCGGGAATTAAACAGTTGAACAATATGGAGAGTTTTGAGACGACAATTGAAACTGAAGATAAGATTATTAATGTTACTGCTGCTGCCGTAACGGTTGCCAATGCAGCACCGGCTACTTCTATTTTAGCTCAAGGGCCGGCGGGAATTATTGTTGATGATGGTTTACTCGATATTACAGTGGTAGCACCTGCGAATGCCGCAGGTGCGATCGCAGCTTCTTACCACTTATTACAAACAGCTTTGAGGGGGAGTGCTGTTGAACGAGATGACATTGGTTATTTGCGAGCAAAACAGGTTAAAATTACTACCGATCCGCCTCAAAAAGTTGTCTTAGATGGGGAAATTATTGGTAATACTCCGCTGTCAATTGAGTGCGTGCCAGGAGGATTAACGATTATTGTACCCTTAGCTGAAAATATCCCAGAGACGGAAAAGCTTTCTGGTTTGCCGAATCTGACGATTGAATTAAAGTCTCCAGAGGAATAGTAAATCGAAGGAAGAAGGATTTAGTTATCTAGGAGAGAAGGAAGAATGTTTACACAGTCAGCTTTTTAGCCATCCTTATCTTATGTTTAATTAGGTGGAGCTACTTAATAAACAAAAAAATAAACGCAGACAGATCGCTAAATCTATCTGCGTTCATCTCCCCTTAAAACCTGTTAAGAAGCAACTCTCGTAACAGTCCGAGGCCGTCGCCGACCAGTAAGCTTAACTTCCGGTTCTTCCTGAGTAACTTTAGGTTTCTCCGCCGCCCCCACATCTTCTGGATTTTGCATCAAAAATACCAGCAAGGGATTACTCTGAATTTCCCGACGTAGCAGCCTGTGAATCGCTCGTTCTAATTGCGTCTGCACTCCCACCCAGTCAACCTCAACTTTTGACCCGACAGGTTTAGCAAATTCTGACCAGCGATCGCTCAACACAGTTTCAATCGTCTGCGTAATCAACCGTTGTAACAGCGATCGCTCCACATTTGTGACTACACCCTTCAAATGAATTTCAGGCTTAACGATCAATTTGCCTTCCCAACCTAAAGCAGCCGCCACTGTTACAATGCCATCTTCAGCCAATTGCTGACGTTCCTTAAGCACGTTTTCCTTAACGACCCCCGCACGGGAACCATCGACTAACTCAATCCCTGACGCTACTTTACCGCCAACGGAGATGGAATTTTGATTCAACTCCACGACATCGCCATTGTCGATAATCACCATATTTTCTGCCGGGATACCCATACTCTGGGCCGTCTTCGAGTGCTGGATCAGCATCCGGTGCTCGCCATGAACCGGCAAAAAGAACTTGGGTTTTGTCATCGCAATCATCAGCTTTTGGTCTTCCTGACAGCCGTGCCCAGAAACGTGAATGCCTTTATCGCGACCATAAATTACATTTGCACCCAGCATCATCAACCTGTCGATCGTATTCACCACTGCGATCGTATTCCCTGGAATCGGATTAGCTGAGAACACTACTGTATCGCCTTTTTTAATCCTAATCTCTTGATGTTCGCAGTTAGAAATCCGCGTCATTGCCGACATCGGTTCTCCCTGGGAACCCGTAGTTAAAATTATTAACTTTTCATCAGGCATATTACGGACTGCCTTTAAGGGTTGGAAGATGCTATCTTCGCACTTAATGTATCCTAAATTGCGAGCATGGGCAATGACATTTAACATCGAACGCCCCACCACTGCCACATAACGATTATGCTTTTTAGCTAATTCTAAAACTATTTGCAGTCGGTGTACAGATGAAGCAAATGTTGTCACCAAGATCCTACCAGGAGCCTGAGCAAAAACTCTGTCGAGGTTAGGATAAACAGACCTTTCTGAAGGCGTAAATCCAGGTATTTCGGAGTTAGTTGAATCGCTAATTAAGCAGAGGACACCTTTCTCGCCGTACTCTGCCAGCTTTTGGAAGTCGAAAAACTCGCCATCTACTGGGGTGTGGTCGATCTTAAAATCTCCTGTGTGAATTAAAACTCCCACTGGGGTATGAATTGCCACTGTAAAGCTGTCGGCCATTGAGTGGGTGTTGCGAATATATTCAACTAAGAAATGTTTGCCAATTCGCACTATATCGCGAGGTCTAACTGTTCTTAATTCCGTCCGGTTGGAAACTCCCGCTTCTTCCAGTTTGCCAGATAGTAATGCCATCGCTAAGCGAGGGCCGTAAATTACTGGAATTTCAAATTGTTTGAGGTGATAAGGAATGCCGCCGATATGATCTTCGTGACCGTGAGTGACGATCATACCCTTGATTTTTTCCTTATTTTCTCGCAGATAAGTCATGTCTGGGAGAACAATATTTACGCCGTGCATTCCGTCACTGGGAAAAGCTAATCCTGCATCTAGGAGGATAATTTCATCTTCGTACTCGAAAACACAGGTATTCTTGCCGATCTCATGGAGTCCGCCCAGGGGGATAATTTTGAGAGTGGGTTCGCTTGAGTTTTTGGTCATCCGCATCATTGAATCTTTCAACATTGCATCTTTCGTAATCGGTAATCTGGGATTAATCATTGGTAATTAGTAATTGGTAATTGGTCATTGTAGTTGGTCATTGGTCATTTGTAACAGTTAATTATTAATTGTTAACTGTTAGCCATTAGCTATTAGCTATTAGCCATTAGCTATTAACCATTAACTATTTTATTCAGTTGTCTGAAAACTCGTTTTTGCCCCTGTAACTGGCTAAAGCATACCTAGCTTGCTAAGCTCATCTTTTAACTTTTTAACTATCTCCTCTGACGCTTCACACAGCGGCAGTCTGGGGGCTCCAACATTCCAGCCTTGGAGTTCCAAAAGTGCCTTAACAGGAATGGGATTTGTGGTAAGAAAAAGAGCTTTAAACAGGTCGAAAAGTTGCAGATGAATCTGGGTAGCGACTTGGACTTGACCAGCTTCAAAAGCTTGTATCATCTGTTGGAGTTGCTCTCCTACTATGTGGCTTGCCACGCTAACTACGCCGGTAGCCCCAACTGCCAACATCGGCAACGTTAGGGAGTCATCCCCAGAGTAAATCTGAAATTCAGGGGGCGTGATGCGTCGAATTTGACTTGCTTGATCTAAGTTGCCACTGGCTTCTTTGACAGCTACAATATTCGGAATTTCTGCCAACCTAGCGACGGTCTCTGGTAGCAGATTTACACTACTGCGTCCAGGTACATTATACACCATTATAGGCAATTCTGGAACAGAAGAAGCGATCGCTTTAAAGTGTCTATACAAACCTTCCTGCGGCGGCTTGTTATAATAGGGAACTACTTGTAATGATCCATCTAGTCCTAGTTTAGCAGCTTTTTGCGTCGCTGCGATCGCCTCGCTAGTAGAATTCGATCCCGTCCCTGCAATTACCTTCGCTTTTCCGGCTACAGCCTTTTGCACGACTTGAAATAAATTATATTCTTCTTCCCACGTAAGAGCGGGAGATTCCCCTGTGGTTCCGCAGACTACTATTCCATCACTGCCGCGATCGGCTAAATGCACTGCTAACTGTTCTGCTACTGCATAATTCACGCTACCGTCTTCCTTAAACGGTGTAATCATTGCAGTCAGAACCCTTCCAAAATTTACCACACTCTTCATAATTGTTAGTTGTTAGTTGTTAGTTGTTAGTTGTTAATTATTCATCATCTATTGTTCCTTGTTAGCTGTCTATTGTTCCTAGTTCCTTGTTTTACACTAACAACCAACCACTAACCACTAACCACTAACAATTCCGCAATTTGCACAGCGTTCAATGCCGCCCCTTTGCGAATTTGATCGCCGCTAAGCCAGAGTTCCAGAGCACAGGGATGAGAAATATCTTGGCGAATCCTGCCTACTAATACCTCGTCCTTACCACTAGCTTCCACAGGCATCGGGAAATAATTAGCTTCCCAATCTTCTACCAGCTTAATTCCGGGAGACTGACTCAAAATCTGCTTAGCTAATTTCGGACTAAAAGGCTTCGCAAACTCTAGATTAATCGCTTCCGAATGCGCCCGGAGTACGGGAACCCGAATGCAAGTTGCCGTAATTCTAATATCCTGGGTTCCGAAAATTTTGCGGGTTTCGTTTACCATTTTCATTTCTTCCTCACAATATCCTAAATCGTTGATTTTCGTATTGTGGGGAAACAAATTAAAGGCCAAAGGATAGGGGAAAATCTCAGTTTTGGGTGTTTCACCCTGCAAAATCGCCCTAGCTTGGGTCTTCACCTCTTCCATTGCTCTAGCGCCGGCACCACTGGCAGACTGGTAAGTGGCAGCAACTATCCGCTCTACTGGTTGAACTTGGTGCAACGGCCAAACGGCAACGGCCATTAAAATTGTCGTGCAATTGGGATTAGCGATTATACCTTGGTGAGTTGCCGCCGCCTCTGGATTCACCTCTGGCACAACTAGGGGAACAGTTGGTTCCATCCGAAAAGCGCTGGAATTGTCAATGACTACTGCACCAGCATCCACAGCTTTCGGGGCCCAAAGTTTAGAGATAGAGCCTCCCGCTGAAGCGAGGACTAAATCGACATTATCAAAAGAGCGATCGCCTACAGCCTCTACAGGTAACTTTTCGCCAGCAAAGGAGAGAGTTGTACCAGCGGAACGTGCAGAAGCCAACAGCTTCAAGTCAGCAAGGGGAAAGTCTCGGCTTTCCAATAACTCCAGCAACTCTGCGCCGACTGCGCCAGTTGCTCCTAGAATAGCAACTCGATAGGATTGGGGCAAATTAATTTCCTCCGATGGTTTGGGCTTAAAAGGTCGAAATCTGAAATTAAAATAACGATTTTACTCAAGGTAAAGCGATTGAATGTTAGGGGAGTGCAGGATCAGTTACCATAACTTAGTGTAGTTAACCGGAGTTGGAGCAGCGATCGCTAAATGGCTACGTCCAGATTATATCTATCGCTAGTGTAGCAGGCAACGATCTCTCTGCTTTGAGTTGGAGGCGATCGCAAAATCGCACTACTCCATGAGAGCGTATCTAACGAGAGCAGTATGGCAGTCATATCGCCAGTGAGAAAGTTGAAAAGTATGAGGAATCAGACTTTTAACCTTCTGCCTTCTGCCTTCATGCCTTCCTGCTCTAGGGCTATTGTCCCCTCCGCACCCACCGCATTTGCGCGAAAATTCTTCAAGCGTATTGTTTTAAGTACCATAAAAAGCCGATGAAAGTAACCCAGGAAAAGCTTCCAGCCAGCCAAATTGGTCTGGAAATCGAAATTACACCCGAAAAGTCAAAACAAGTCTACGAACAGGTAGTACAGCAATTTTCACGCTCCCTCAACATTCCTGGGTTCCGCAGAGGCAAAGTCCCCCGGCATATTTTGTTGCAGCGGTTGGGCCAGACTCGCCTGAAAGCTACAGCTTTGGAAGATTTGATTAATGAATCCCTCCAGAAAGCAATAGAGCAAGAAAATATTGAGGCGATCGGTAATTTTGAACTCCGATCCGAATTTGAGCAGTTGCTCAACCAGTTTGAACCCGGACAGCCGCTGACATTTTTAGCTGCGGTTGATGTAGAGCCGGAAGCTAAACTGGGAGAGTATACTGGTTTGCAGCTAAAAGCAGAAGATGTCAATTACGATGCAGAGCAAGTCAATCGGGTGTTAGAACAGTACCGAGCCGAAAAAGCTACTTTAATTCCCGCAGAAGGTCGAGCGGCTCAGTTGGGAGATATGGCATTATTGGATTTTCAAGGTAGATTTGCCATTGCACCTGAAGGCGAAGAACCCCAAGAAATCCCCGGCGGTAAAGCCGAAGACTTTCAAGTTGAACTACAGGAAAACCAATTTATCCCTGGCTTCATCGCTGGAATTATTGGCATGAACCCTGGAGAAACCAAAGAAATAGCCGTAGATTTCCCCGCAGAGTACGGCAATCAAGAGTTAGCTGGCCAGTCGGCGGTATTTACCATTACCCTCAAAGAGCTCAAAGAAAAAGAGTTGCCAGAGTTAGACGATGACTTCGCTCAAGAAATCAGCGAGTTTGAAACCCTAGCAGAATTGCGCGAATCTTTGGAAAAACGCTTTCAAGAAGAGCACCAGAGCAAAATTACTGCCAATAAGGAAGGAGCTCTGCTCAAAGCTTTGGAAGAGACAGTAGAAGTGGAAATCCCAGAAACAATGATTAGCCGCGAAGTTGAGTATTTGATGACTCAGCAGGCAATGCAATTAAGCAATTACGGGATTGACATCACGCAGTTCTTTACTAAGGAAAATATACCAGGGATTCGGGAGCGATCGCGCCCCCAAGCGATCGAGCGGATCAAACAGTCTCTCGCTTTAGTACAAGTTGCCAAACAGGAATCCATCTCCGTTGAGGAAGCAGAAATTCTCAAAGAAGAGAGAAAAGTAATGTCTCAACTTAAGGATAAAGATGTAGATCCAGACCGATTGCGGGAAGTCGTCGAAGCTGATTTGCTTAAAACCAAAACTCTCAAATGGTTGGAAGAACACAGCACAATTGAACTCGTTCCTGAAGGCAGTTTAACTCCTATTGAGGATGAGGATGAGGATGAGGAAGATGATGTGGAAACAAGCGCTAGTGATGCCACTGTGAGTGTGGAAGCTGAATCTGTAGTTGAGGAAGGTTAATTAGGGTTTGCTGAATAATCGATCGCAAACCAATAACAGGAGCGATCGATATATTCAAGCTTAGTTAAATAAGTAGCTCCATCTAATTAAACCGAAACGGCAAGGGCAGCATACTGTCCTCGCCCAGCCCTAGTTTCCAGACCAGATGCGATCGCTTCAGCTAAATCGGACTCATAGGCAAAAATAGCATAAGACTTTTACCAAAAATCTTGATTTAAGCCATTCTGTTAGAAAATAAATGCTCAAATCCTTGCTCGATCTACAGTTGAAAATTTGGCGCTAATTTTTATTTTTCCAGAGTGAAAAAAGATGGATAAAATTCGAGCAATTATTCAGCAAGCCCTATTTAACCTTCCAGCAGCGAATCAAACCGTTCTTCAGCGCTGATAGCCTGAAAATCCAACTCACTTAAAGCTAACTGTCGATAAACATCAGGAGCAAATTTTATAGCTTGTTCCAAATTGTCAATTGCCAATTCCGAATAGCCAAGCCGCGCATAACAACAAGCTTTGTTGTAAAAAGCATCCGCAAAAGTGCTATGAATTTCTAGAGCTTTGCTGTAGCAATCTATTGCGTCCCAATAATAACCGTTTTCTGCTAAGTTTACAGCTCGGTTGTACCAACTCAAATAATCATTCTCTAGCAAATCAACTTCTGTTTTTGCAGCGTTATTCCTTTGAGCTAAGCCGCCTAATTTTCCCCAAGCGAGTCCCCGTTCGTACCAAGCCTCGTCATAGTTAGGCTGAAGATCCAAGGCTCGATTAAAATTAATAATTGCCTTGTGATAATAACCTAGTCCCTTGAGTGCAAGACCTCGGTTATACCAAGCTCTAGCATCATCGGGTTTGAATTCGATCGCTCTCTCAAAACTGTTGAGCGCCTGTTCGTAGCAGTTGAGGTGCAATAGCGCTTTACCTTGGTTGTACCACGCCCAACTAGCGTCTGGTTGCAATTCTAGAGAGCGCTTAAAGCAGGCGATCGCTTTGTCACAGCGCCCTAAATGAATCAGCGTTAGCCCCCGATTATGCCAAATATTCGCGGCGTAGGGATTGAATTCTAGCGCTCTGTCAAAGCTGTTTAGAGCTTCTTCATGGCGACCTAAATTGCCCAAGGCGATCGCGCGGTTGTGCCAGCCAAAACTCGCGTTCGGTCGAAATCCCAGTGCCCGATCGAAACTGGTTAGTGCTTCCTGATGTCGCTCCAAATTCCCTAGCGCCATACCCCGCCCGAACCAACATTTGTAGTCGTCTGGCTGTAAATTGAGAGCTCTGTCAAAGCTGCTAAGGGCTTCATCGTTGTTGTTCGCTTCCAGGTGACGCGATCCGAGATGGTAAAACCACGCTGCTTCCATGTTGTGAATTAGGTTCATAACTTTAACATCTATCTTAAGGATGATTCTATCTCCAAATATCTATAAAATTAAACCGTAATTTCACTGAGAAGGGAAGGATTTTCCAAATTAGTCGCTGTAGCTCAGCATTAAAATTATTTGTAATGCCGCCAGGGCGGCGGTACTGTGAGCGTAAGTCCGATCGAAAATGAACTATGCTAAGGTTGTAAGTCTACGCGCGATCGCCATTTAATGACAGCAATCCAATCAGACATTGACATTGCCCCATTTATCGACCACGCCCTGCTCAATCCGGCTGCTACGCCAGAGCAGTTGACAAAGTGCTGTGAAGAAGCAGATCGATTTCAGTTCGCCACAGTCTGCGTATATCCCTTCTACGTGCGTGAAGCGGCCATTCTTCTACACGGTAAACACCCTAAAGTCTGTAGTGTAATTGCCTTTCCTACCGGAGCAACAACCTCAGCAGCCAAACTCTACGAAGCCCAAGAAGCGGCAGAAAATGGAGCTGCTGAACTCGATGTTGTCATCAATTTAGGTTTATTAAAAGCTGGAAAAACTGACAAATTACACCGCGATATTGCCGAGATTTGCGATGAAACTGGCTTAATTGTCAAGGCAATTTTAGAAACAGCGCTACTTACTGAAGCGGAGAAGCGACTGGCGGCTGAGATTTGTATGGATGCGGGTGTCACCTATCTGAAAACTAATACTGGTTTCTATGGCGGGGCTACAGTTGCAGATGTGAGTCTGCTGGATGAACTTGGGAAAGGGCGCGTGGGTATTAAAGCATCAGGAGGAATTCGTACTTACGAGCAAGCTGTAGATTTAATTGTGGCGGGTGCGACTCGTTTGGGGACTTCTCGCGGGCCTGATTTAATTCGCGATCGTAATAAGCAGTTAACGGTTAATAGTTAAAAAGTATGTTCACTAATTTCTAAAGTCACATCCCCATCACCTCCAATAGTTCCATTTCGGAAGGCGAAAAGAAATATCTTGGGATCGTAGAACGCAAATGCGTCCTTTCCAGATGCAGAAAAAACTTCTATGGCAAATTGAATGGGAATGCCGTTTGAGAAAACCAAAAGTGGATAGTCTGGATATTCGTTAACATCTCTGGCGGTATAAGTGACAGGAGTTAAACCTGTAGCCAAGTCCAAAAATTTAAAGTTAAAAGATAGCAGTCCCGGTCGATCTCCATTTCCACCATTGATGGTCATGAACTCCGAGCCTACTTTGGTCAGATGTGTATCGTCATAGGAAAAGTCACCTATGTAGACACCCGCGAAGTCACCACGACTTACGTTGACTTTGATTGTGCCCGTGATTGTAGCTGCCATAGCTGGAGATATTCCTAATGTGGATATCAAATATGTCCCAAGGATAGAGGGCAGTAATTTTAAGTTGTTAAATAATTATAGGACTTAGGCAAAGAAACCGGGTTTCTCAGAAAAATCTAAGATTCTCAAAGAGATATCTACCAAGAAACCCGGTTTCTCGCCTCAACGTGCGATCGCAGCTCTTCACACCCTACAATGAATTAAAAGAGCAACCAACAACTAACAACCAACAACTAACAACCAACAACTAACAACCAACAACTAACAACTAACAACTAACAATTAACAATTAACAATTAATGAATCGAACTTACAAAGCAACTGGAATTAACCTCAAAAGTATGCCTATGGGCGAGCATGACCGATTGCTAACGATATTGACGCGGGAATTTGGCTTAATTCGAGCCGTAGCGCCTGGAGTTCGCAAACAGCGATCGCACTTAGGCGGGAGAAGCGAATTATTTGTAGTTAACGAATTACTACTTGCCAAAGGGCGATCGCTCGATAAAATTACCCAAGCAGAAACAATAGAATCATACTCAGGACTGAGCAGAGACTTAGGAAAACTAGCATCAGGTCAATATCTCGCAGAATTGGTACTAACTCAAGCCCTTTCCGAGCAACCCCAAGAAGAATTGTTTAGTCTGCTCAACGAACACCTCAGCCGCCTAGAGCGTTTACCCCGCAAAACTGACAGCAAAACAGTTGTCGCTCATCTAGCGCACGGCATTTTTCATCTACTAGCATTAGGAGGAATAGCCCCCCAAGTGCAAGTCTGCGGAATCACCCAGCGCCCCCTGAACCCCAATTTTACCGATCCAGACTGGCAAGTGGGATTTAGTATCTCCGATGGAGGAACCATTAGTTTATCTGAATTAGCTAGTTTAGAAATAAAGCAACAAGGGAATGAGAGTATAGAAAAAGAATTATCAGAAAACTCCCCCCGCGTTCTGCCAATACCAGAGCGCTTACGAGCCCGCTATCTGCAAACTACCCAAGGGCGATCGCGCCGACAAAGTACCAAAATCAACGCAGCGGAATTAGCCATTCTCCAGCAGCTAGCTTTGCCTGAGCTTCCTGAATCTAGCTATTTCTCCGATTCTGGCAACTGGGCCGCCGTCGAACGCCTGTTGCGCCAATACGCCCAATATCACTTAGGTTGCTCCATCCTCTCTGCGGCATTGATCGATACTTACGTAGAAACCGAAAATTACGTTTGAAGATGCTAGCGACGTAAGACAATTAAAAATATTAGGACTTACGCACTCTTAACTTAAAACCGCGATCGCCCGTCATCGGAGTCAACTTAAGCCAAAAGGGGCCAGGGGTTAAAACCTCTGCCTAATAGCTTAAGTCCTCTGAAGAGGACTAATTAAATTTAAAAGTCTTCTTATGAGTCCTCTTCAGAGGACTTGACTTGTGAGACAGGGGTTTTAACCCCTGACGGACACACTAACTGACTGACAGACGAAGTTCGGTCATCTCTTCTACGTAATTCCTGTAAAAAGTTAGAAGATGATAAAGCTAGCGGTTAAAGTTTCAAAATATAGCAGTCGCCAAGGTGACACCAGACACGATTGATTGCTGAAACCCTTGCAACGATCGCCTCTACCTCCTGCATAAGAGCCTCTTGCCTCCTGCTATATAGTACCTCTCTCGCCAACAGCAGTTAACCCTTGGTTTCTGGCGACTCCCCCTTACTAAAATATGATGCGACTGTCTGATTCTGATTTGAAAATATCACTTTTACCTCTGAGCCACAAAATAGCGGAATCTGGAGAGCACAACCCCCTCTTCCACGATCGCCCCACCTCTGCGGAACCAGAATATCGGGCAAAAGTAGAAGACTTCACAACTCCCCTGACTGCTGAAAAATATACAGGGAATGGCACAAAGCCACAACCGGAAGAATTGCCGAGCTCTCCCCCAGCAATGCTAGAGGAGAAAAGCACCCTAAACCTTGAATCTCCCACTATTCCTCCAGGGTTTCCGCCTGCAAATATGGCAACCCCATCTAACGGCGCAGCCTTACCCCTTAAGCCTTCTGAAGAGGAACCGGAACGCGGATTTTTGCCCGTGTTGAGAAACCGGAATTTTTTGGCTCTATGGAGCGGTCAAATTTTCTCCCAACTCGCAGATAAAGTTTATCTGGTGTTGATGATTGCCCTGATTGACACTCGTTTTCAATCCGCAGGCCAAACGATTAGCGGGTGGGTGTCGGCGGTAATGATTGCATTTACGATACCTGCGGTGCTGTTTGGTGCGGCTGCGGGTGTGTTTGTGGATAGGTGGTCGAAGAAGGCAGTGCTAGTGGCTACGAATCTCCTACGGGGGGGTTTGGTGGTGACGCTGCCCTTGCTGCTATGGCTATCTCAAGATATGAACTTGGGTTCTGTGCCGGTGGGCTTTTGCTTGCTACTGTTGGTGACATTTTTAGTGTCAACTCTGACTCAATTTTTCGCACCGGCAGAACAGTCAGCTTTACCTTTGATTGTAGAAGGCCGTAACTTACTGTCGGCTAATTCCCTCTATACAACAACGATGATGGGGTCGGTGATTATTGGGTTTGCAGTGGGAGAACCACTCTTAGCCTTAGCAGATGCGATCGTTGGGCAATTGGGCGGCGGATTTGGTATTGGTAAGGAGTTGGCCGTAGGGGGAAGTTATGCGATCGCCGGATTGCTATTACTATCGCTGAAAACAGGCGAAAAAACTGACGCTTTAGAACACGAACCCCCCCATCCCTTAGAAGATTTGCGCGAAGGATTGCGCTATATCAAACATCAACCCCCTGTCCGTAATGCCTTAATTCAACTGGTAATTCTATTTTCCATCTTTGCGGCCTTAGCAGTTTTGGCTGTGCGATTGGCTGAGGTACTACCAGGAATGAAAGCTTCTCAATTCGGCTTTTTATTAGCAGCAGTAGGCGTGGGAATGGCAGTTGGGGCGGCGATTCTGGGTCAGGTGGGACACAGATTTTCTCATAATCAACTGGGTCTAATTGGTAATGCGGGGATGACGGGGGCTTTAATTGGGCTATCTCTGTTTACGCACCATTTATGGCTGACAGTGCTGTTTATTACTGTCTTAGGGGCCTTTGCGGCGGTGGTAGGGATACCGATGCAAACGACTATCCAGCAATCCACTCCCGAAGAAATGCGGGGTAAGGTTTTTGGTCTGCAAAATAATGCGATTAATATCGCCCTGAGTTTACCTCTGGCTTTGGCTGGGGTGGCCGAAACATTTCTGGGTTTGCCAGCGGTATTTTTGAGTTTGGCGGGGTTAGCGATCGCAGGGGGTATCTTAACCTGGTATATTTCCCGTAGCAATACTAAAGTTAACCAAAGCTCACACATAACAAACCCTGATTGACCGGAATGCACATTGCTTGGCTTGGGAAAAAATTCCCTTTTTGCGGTAACGTTACCTACTCTCGTGAAATTACGAATGGCCTGTTAGACCGAGGATACCAGGTTAGTTTTTTGCACTTTGCTCAAGAAGCTGCTGAGTCTGACAGAACTGCTGATTCTTGGTTGTGGACTAATGATTGGGGACTTTTGGCCCGCGAGTGGGGATTGGGGAAAGGTAAGGTTTCTCCACCATCCCAAAAGACTCAATCGCCAATTTTTAATAGTGAAGCGCGAATGGTGTGCGAAGTTCCCTTGCCCTACCTAAAAAAGTGGCAAATTTACACCATTCCTACTTTCAAATCGAGAGATGTTTTGAAGAAGTCTCTGGAACGACTAAAACCAGATTTGGTTCACGCTTCGCTGACGCTTTCTTTGCTAGATTTTTTCGTCTTGCCAGAAATTTGCGAAGAATTGAATTTGCCCTTAGTAGCGACTTTTCATCCGCCTTTTGACCGTAAACTTCGCAATTTAACATCGGGTACGCAACACCTGATGTATCAGTTATATGCTCCTTTTTTGGCTAATTACGATTGCACGATCGTCTTTTCTCAGATTCAACGGGATATATTAGTCGAGTTGGGAGTCCCGGAGGAAAGGGTGACAATTATTCCCAATGGAGTTGACTCCCTGAAGTATTCTCCAGGGCCTTCGGCACTAAAATCTGAATTAAATGCCGATCGCGTTTTTGTCTACCTTGGCCGGATTGCGATGGAGAAAAATGTTGAGTCGCTGTTAAAGGCCTGGAAAAAGGCAGAAATGGGCCCAGGTAGCGTGTTAGCGATCGTTGGTGATGGGCCAATGGCAGCTTCTTTACAAATGTTTTACGGGGAAGAAGACGGCATTATCTGGATGGGTTTTATTGAGGATGAGAACCGCCGGATCGAAATTCTCCGGGGTGCTGATGTGTTTATTTTGCCTTCTTTAGTTGAGGGTTTATCCTTGTCTTTGTTGGAGGCAATGGCCTGCGGTTTGGCTTGTCTGGCGACGGATGTAGGTGCTGATGGGGAGGTTTTGGAGGATGGTGCTGGGGTGGTTTTGAATCCTCAGCGGGTAAGTAGTGAATTGCAAACACTATTACCACTATTTCGAGATCATCCTGAGTTGACTACGTTGTTGGGGCAGAAAGCTCGTCAGCGGGTAATCGATCGCTATACTCTATCAGGGAATATTTCTCAGGTGGAAAAGCTTTATGTTGAGATGTTAGCCCAGCGAGAGGTTAAGCAGAAAGGTTTGGTGAGTTATTAGCGTAAGGAAGGTTAAATTAAATAACTTAACTCCCTATGAGCTTGCCTCTCGCTCTAGCAACAAAGTAACAGGGCCATCGTTATCGATCGATACTTGCATCATGGCCCCAAAGCAACCTGTTTCGACTCGCAGACCACTCTGACGCAACTTGGCAACAAATTCTTCGTAAAGTTTCTGGGCTCGTTCAGGAGGTGCTGCTGTGTCAAAAGAAGGGCGACGGCCTTTACGGCAATCTCCGTAAAGGGTGAATTGACTAACTGCTAGCACCTCGCCACCAATATCTTGAACTGATTTATCCCAGCGATCGCTACTCTTACTATTATCAGGAAATAGCCGCAGTTGCAGGCATTTGCGGGCCATCCAGTCGAGTTCTACCTCGGTGTCAGTAGCGGCAATCCCGATCAGCAAATTTAGTCCTTGCCCAATTTTGCCCACAATTTGACCGTTGACTTCCACTTGAGAAGATTTAACTCGCTGGACAACTACTCGCATTGGTATCTAAGAAGGAAGAAGGAAGCAATAAGGACAACGGTTTCTATAATCGTTAACAGTTAACTGTTAACTGTTAACAATTAACTATTTCCCAAAGCCTTTGCCACGACCGACGGAAGGAATACAAAGGCAATTTTCTAACTGCGATCGCAGCGTGTCATGTTCTAAACCTTGACCGATCAGCACGATCTGATTTTTTGGCTGACCTTTCCACTCGTCGTCATCAATGGAAAAACGCTTGCCGCTAAGATGGAAAATGTGCCGCTTAGGACTTTCCTCAAACCACATAATACCCTTAGCTCTAAACACATTCATCGGTAGTTGATGATCGAGGAAATACTGAAATTTCCTTAAAGAGAATGGGCGATCGCTTTGGAAAGAAAGCGAAGTAAACCCATCATTCTCTAAATGGTGGGAATGGTGGTCATGGTGGCTATGATCGTGATGTGAATGATCGTGATGATCGTGATGATCGTGGTCATGTTCATGGTCATGGTGCGCGTGATGTGAATGCTCGTGATGATCGTGCCCACGATCGTGTCCGTGACTATCATTAGCTTTCTCAGGTTGGAAATATTTATCTGACTCAAATAAACCTACACTGAGAACTAAAGGGAGGGGAACTTGCGATCGCACTGTCCGCACAATTCGCGCCCCTTCTTTCACATCGCGAATCTTAACTTCCAACAAATCTAAATTTGCTTCATCAACCAAATCTGCCTTATTCAACAAAATGATATCGCCGTAAGCAATTTGACTGTAAGCAGCTTGACTGTTGAACAAATCTAAGCTATAATTAGCTGCATCTACGACAGTCACAATTGAATCCAGACGAGTCATATCTCGCAGTTCAGTACCCAAGAAAGTCAGGGCGACAGGCAAAGGATCTGCCAGTCCCGTTGTCTCTACTACCAGATAATCTAACTTCTCTGGACGCTCTAAAACTTTATAAACAGCATTGACCAAATCTTCATTAATCGTACAGCATATACAGCCGTTATTCAACTCCACCATGTTGTCGTCGGAAGTAACAATCAGCTCGTTGTCGATGCCGATTTCGCCAAACTCATTTACTAGAACTGCTGTTTTCAAACCTTCCTGATTGGTCAGAATATGGTTGAGCAGTGTTGTCTTACCGCTGCCAAGAAAACCAGTAATAATTGTGACTGGTAATCCTTGTTTTGGAGCCTCCATTGTAGGTGTGGCTTCGATTTGATTAGTTGTGGATTGCATAGACTAGGGGCTAGGGGTTAGGGGCTAGGGGCTAGGGGAAGAAGGGAAGAAGGGAAGAAGGAAAGAAGGAAAAAGAGACATAGAATTAAGTGGGATTCAACAATTCAGAGTGCTTTAAACGCCTTAGCGGTTGCTATAAATAACGTCAGAGACTCAAAGAATTATCGGCTCAAAAGCTAGTCTATTAATTTTAGCTCTAGTTTCAGATGTTCGGAAGACATGGAGCAAATCGTCTACTGCGTGTTTCCAGGTAAACTTGCCAGCAACAAAACTAGGGCCAAATTGACGAGCTCGCGCTGCGATCGCAGTTTCCTCGATGTTGGCTTGCATCAAAGCTATCAAATGGTCTAGATTGGGAGCTAAGATCGAGAAGCTTTCGCCGTCAATTGTCAAAGGCCTAAGTTTGCTCTCTATTTGCAGTGCGAAGTCTGGATGAGTGAAATCGTCAGTAGGGCCGCCTTGAGTGCAAATCACGGGCAAACCGCAAGCGGCTGCTTCTAGCACAGGCAAATTGAAACCTTCTGCCAAATAGGGAGAAACGTAAACATCAGCCGCTTGGTACAACTGAGCTACTTGAGAAAATGATAGCTGAGTGCCAGTATAAATAACTCTGGTTGCTACTTTTTCTCTTTCCGCATCGCTGAGGACGGCGCGGCTAGCTTGAGCTATATCATCTTTAGAAGGATACAGCAATTCTGAACCTTTTAATACCAGTTTAGCGTGAGGATAGCGCTCAATTACCGCAGCGAAGGCTTTTAATAAGGGGCGGATGCCTTTTCTATCAGTGCAGCCGCCGATATTTAAGAATATAAATGAGTCTTGCCATCCGAAGGCTTGGCGTAAGGCTGTTCTTTGTTCGTTTGTAAGCGGATGATAGATATCAGTATCAACACCAAGGGGAACAACGGCGATGCGGTTGGGTTGAACGCCGCTGCGAATGAATCCTGCTTTTGACCACTGGGAACAGGTAATAATTTTTGCCTCTGAATTGACGGGAGTTTCTGTTAGGGAAGATACGCCAATTCCCTCTAATACGTTGTTAGTAACTGTTCCCCATTCGGTAGCTGCAAATACCCAAGTTTGACTGCTATTGGAGTTGGCGAAGTTCCAAGGGCAATACATTCGTAGAGTAACATCTGCTGGCTGATTTGGTGCGGGAGTGGGGATGTTACGCAATGCTTGAGTAGTGCGATCGCGATCGCTAACTTCTGTTTTCCAACCTTCATCAATATAAGGCATATCGCGATGGAATAGCTCTAAGTCTGGACGCTTAAGCATTTCCATCATTTGAAACTGATTTACTACGCTGTAAGAGTGACAAAGAAAATGCCACCCTTCAACAATAATTTGCAATGCAACCTCCCTCACAGTTAACTGTTAACCGTTAACTGTTAACCGTTAACAAAACTATCTTAAGACTTCCCAATCTCTAATCCGCCATTGGCCGTCAATTCGGACTAAATCGTAGCGCACGCGCAAGCTATCATCGCGTGCAGTTGTAGGTTGGCCGCGCTCAAAAACCTGTGCTTTTTCTGTCACCTCTGCTTCAACTTGAGCCTGATCGGGATTCGTTTCGTTAGTGCGAATTGAACTTACTTGTAAAGTATGATCGTAAGTCTGATAAACATTATTTCGCTGTTGAGCTTCTGCCATTGGCATCCATCTGGTCAAAGCTGGCTCTACAAGAATTTCTTTTAACTGATCGATCTGGTAGTCTTTACCCAAGGCTGCTCTTTTAGCAGAGAACCAAGATTCAATCACTTGCTTGCCAGATTCTTCGTTCAGGGGGCCTGACGCTGTGGGAGATGGTGGTTCTGGTATGGGAATTTCGAGCGGTGGCTGGTCTAATCCTACAAGGGCTTGCTCTCCTTTTAGAGTTGGCCCGGAGAGGCTTTGTAGGGCATTTGCTAGCAAATTGAAGGCTTGTACTGTTAAAAAGCCTAACAGGAGGAAAGCTAGAATTGCGATGACGATCGCAATTGTCCTGTTTTTATGAATTTTAATCGACTTCAACCGCGCCTGTACTTGCTGCCAGTTGAATGGTTCTCGGCCAGCAGCTACACCTACAGCTTCTCCTCCAGTGAGTAGGCCGCGCGATCGCCCGGAAGTTCCCCGCTTGCGCTCTCTTAATGGTAGCGTTGGCGATCGCCCCGCTCCCTCAGAGGCAGTTTTAGGCTGGACAGTTGTACCTACCGAGGTTGTTTCGGAAGAAAGGCGAGGGGTTGTTGGGGCGCTGGAGGTTCTAGGGGTACTTCGCACTGCTGTTGTTAGACCCGCTTCTGGCGCACTCAAAGTAACTGTAGCAGTCCGATAGGAAGTAGCAGTGGGGGTTTCTGGTTCCCTTGTTGGGGGAGTCACCAGTAGGGGTTTGCCGAGGCGAGGGTGTACTGCGATCCACTCATTAGCTACTTCTGCTTCTGTGGGCAAAGCTTCTAAGTAAGCTTGCACGTTTTTATCAGCAAAATAATCTTTGAGAGAAACCGGCTCGTCGGCCAAGTCTCGGAAGTGGGGAAATACTTCTTCCTGTAACCAGTGTTCGGCGTATAAACACAATCCCGGTAGTAAATCTGGGGAATCTTGGGAATTTTCCCGAATAAAAGTCAGGGGTTCGCTTTCGGAACTCAGCTCTAAAGCGCGGCTAGCTTCTTCGGTTTGGCCTAATAACAGGGCGCACACTGCTTTTTCCAAGTGTACGTCTTGGCGACGGCCTAATTGCATCAGCATCAGCTTAGCGCGGCGGATCAGGGCAGGCAGTCGGGCGGCAAAGCCTTGAGCTAAAAGAGTGTAGACTGCCAAGTAGGTCGCGACTGCGGAGGGACGGCGGGCTTCGGCTTCAAATAAGCTCTGTTGCTCGGCGGTAGTTAAGTGCTTCCGCAATTGCTGCACGAAGCGGAGGAAATCTTCTATACCTAAACCAGATTGATCGTCGCCAGAACCATCTATACCGCCGCGCTCTTGGAGCATTTCGCGGAGGAATTGTAACCCTCTGGTGCGATCGGCAGTTTTTTCTGGCGGTAGCGCTAACAATTCTAAAATCCTATAGGGACGCAGCTTGTAGAGATCGGCTTGCATTTCACCCCTCACAGTAAGAAATAAGCTTTCCCGCAGCAGCAATTCCTGACCTGCTTCTAAGGATGCGGCGGCATTTTCGTGTTGACCTTGCTGCCACTGTTCGCGACCAAGTTCTAGGTAGGCAAGGGCTGTGGTTAAAACTATATCGGGCCGGACGAGTTGCGGGTCGCCAAAACGACCTTCTCTGATGGCGCTGCCATTGCTGAGATAGGGACGGGCGATTTTGATTGCCAGTTCGTATTCCCCTAACTCTTGCAGAATCAGCAACGCCCCGGCAAATTGCTTGTCTTCGATGTCGATGCTGGGAGTATGGGGATCGGGGGCGGCATCTAAGGCCCAGAGGTCAGAGTTGAGATTGTCTCCTGACTCCTGTAAGACGGTGGCGCTGGGGCCAGGTTTTTGGCCGGATGCAGTTCTCTCCCAGAGGTGTTTTGCCCCGGAGAGGCCTGAGTCGTGTTCGGACTCGTAGGTTTTAGCTAGGAAACTGGCATCGTAAGCTGAGCGCTGTTCTGAGTTGGACAGGACAGCGTAGGCTTCGTCGAGTAGTTGTTTTCTAGCAGCGATCGCGACTTCCGAATACTCCCTTCTGGGAAGTTGTAAAGTGCGATCGCGGTGAGCTTGCTGCAACTGTTCGGCAGTAAGCTGGATCGGCAGACCTAAAATCCGGTAGTAGTCCAGTGGAATTAGCACAGCCCACTTCCCCAAAGCACGAGCAACTGAATTAGCATATCTTAGCTAAGGTTTGTGCGAAACATAAGTGTTACGCATTACCGAATCTAGCATTTGGTAACGCCGCCCTCTGGAAGGTACTTGTCCCGCCGAGATGGAGGCCTAGCGTTTAGTGATGCGTAAGTCCTGACATTGTAACAATTTGCGAACCTTTGCTCCCACAATGTTACTAGGGTTCGCTCCCTTCTTTAGCCCCATCAGGGTTTAAAGTTAGAAATCGAGTTTGCTAAGAGGGTAGTACGCAATGGTTCAGGAAAGAATTTTACCAGTTTTTGACTCGGCACGGGTCAAAATTTCTAAGGAAGAGGGGCTAATGCTCTATGAGGATATGGTTTTGGGGCGCTTTTTTGAAGATAAGTGCGCTGAGATGTACTACCGGGGCAAGATGTTTGGCTTCGTCCACCTTTATAACGGTCAAGAAGCGGTGTCTACTGGCGTGATTCGGGCGATGCGCCGAGATGAGGATTATGTCAGCTCTACCTACAGGGATCACGTTCACGCTTTGAGTGCAGGTGTGCCAGCGCGGGAGGTTATGGCTGAGTTGTTTGGTAAGGCGACTGGCTGTTCAAAGGGACGCGGCGGTTCGATGCACATCTTTTCTGCGGAACATAACCTATTAGGTGGTTATGCGTTTGTGGCTGAGGGTATTCCTGTGGCTACGGGGGCGGCTTTTGCTTCCAAGTATCGGCGGGAGGCTTTGGGGAATGAAAATGCGGATCAAGTAACGGCTTGCTTTTTTGGAGATGGCGCGGCTAATAATGGTCAGTTTTTCGAGTGTTTGAATATGGCGGCTTTGTGGAAGTTGCCGATTATCTATGTGGTGGAAAATAATAAATGGGCGATCGGCATGGCTCACGATCGCGCTACTTCCGATCCAGTAATTTACAAAAAGGCTCATGCTTTTGGTATGGCTGGTTTTGAGGTTGATGGCATGGATGTTTTGGCGGTAAGAGAAGTTGCTCAAGAGGCTGTTGCTCGCGCTCGCGCTGGGGAAGGGCCGACTTTAATTGAGGCTTTAACTTATCGTTTCCGAGGTCATTCTTTGGCCGATCCTGATGAATTGCGGTCTAAGGAAGAGAAGGAATATTGGTTCCCTCGCGATCCGATTAAGAAGTTGGCTGCTGATTTGACTGAGCGCAATTTAGCAACTGTTGAAGAGTTGAAAGAAATTGAGCAAAAGATTCAAGCCTTAGTTGATGATGCAGTGGAGTTTGCGGAGAAAAGTCCCGAACCAGATCCGAGCGAACTTTATCGTTTTATCTATGCTGAAGATGAGTAATTTTTAGTATAGAAATCGCAAAGAAACCGGGTTTTTCGCCATCTCTTCGCCTCTAACGAAGTATCTCCCAAAAACCCGGTTTCTGGCTACCCACCAATTATATCATGTCCGGCAAATTGCTTGCCTGTCATTGCGAAAAGCCGAAGCCGCGAGCGAAGCGTGGCGGGAAGCGAAGCAATCCCAGGAGCTTGAGATTGCTTCGCTTCGCTCGCAATGACAAGTATTTAACCGGACATGATCTTAATGATAAAATAAATATTGGTGTTATTGGCTACTTGCTCGCCATGACTATGAAAAATTTAATCTAATCGATGAAAACCGATAGCCTATTTTACAACATCTTCCAACAATTTCCCTTTGTTTTCTTTGCTCTACTGGGCATACCTGCGGATGTTACAAACCAATATCAATTTACCTCGCAAGAAGTCAAACAATTAGCCTTTCGCCTCGATGGTTTGTTTCTGCCAATTATCGAAGATTCTCAACTACCTTTCTACATTGTGGAGGTGCAATTTCAACCAGATCCAAATCTCTATTACCGTCTATTTGCCGAACTATTCATCTATCTCAGACAATACCAACCACAGCATCCTTGGCAGTTGGTAGTAATTTACCCAAATCGCCAAACTGAAAGAGAAAGCGACCTTCACTTTCAGGAAATGTTAGCATTGCCTAATATCACCCGAATTTATCTCGATGAACTTAGTCCACCGGAAACAGCATCTCTGCCGATAAAGTTGCTTAAGCTGATTATTGAACCAGAGAATACTGCGGCAGATTTGGCTAGGGAATTGGCGAGACAAGCTGAGAGAGAAATACCCAATACTGCTATCAGAAAGAATCTGATAGAATTGTTAGAGACGATCGTTGTTTACAAGTTACCGCAAAAATCCAGAGAGGAAATTGCCGCCATGTTTGAACTTAGTGATTTGAAGAAAACCCGGTTTTATCAAGAGGTTTTTGCTGAAGGACAAGCTGAAGCACAAGCTGAAGCTAAACAGCGAGAAAAAACTTCAATCCTCAGAATGGTGAGTCGGGGATTAGCTAAAGAAGAAATTGCTACATTCTTAGACTTGCCTGTTGCTGAAGTGGAAGCGACTATCGCTGAAGCTGAACAAAATTAATTAAGGGATTGTAGGTTGGGTTTCGTGCCTCAATCCAACCTACGTATATCTAGCAATAGATTCAGCTTTGATGGAAGATTTGAGAGGGTGTGAGGGAAAGTGAGCGATTTTTCAGATGAGGAGATTTATCGAGAGATTGGAACTATCGTCAGCGAGTACGATATCCTTAAGTGTTTGATAATCTGTCAGCACAAGGAATGTTTAGGACAGAGTGGGTGAAGGATTTTTATGAGCGGACTTTTTGAAATTTTGGAGAAAATTAAAGCAAAACCAGGAATGTATATCGGACGAGCTTCTGCAACCGATCTTTTTATGTTTATAGTCGGTTATAGAACGGCGAGACGCGAGTTGGGAGTTGAACCAACAGAAAAAGAACTGGAATTTTATGGAGACTTTCAACCCTGGTTGCAAAAACGATATAAAGTATCAACATCAGGTTCATGGGCAAGAATAATTGAGTTTTATGCTAACAATGAAGAACGAGCTTTTTATCGTTTTTATGAGTTGCTAGATGAGTTTTTGCAGCGAGATAGCCATTCAGAAGTAGAGCAAGTTAAGGAAAAAGTCGGTAGTGTAAAAACTGGATAGTGAATTGTCAAGTTTTGGCCGCGTCTGTCGGTGGTGTCGCACACATCCGCCAAGGGTTGAAACCCCTGGCTAATAGCGAAAGTCGGTTGAAACCGACTGAAAATCCGAGATAAAAATGAAAAACTCTTTAGTCCTCGACCGAGGACTTTTGCTATGAGACAGGGGTTTCAACCCCTGGCGGACTATCGGGCTAACGAGGTTTCTGGACACTCACGCGCGATGAAGAAACCGGGTTTTTTCCCATCTCTTCGCTTCTAACAAAGTATCTCGCAAAAACCCGGTTTCTGGTCACTCAGCAATTATGATAAGATTAAGATCGGTGCTATTCCCTACCCCCTCACCATCATGGATGAAACTCGCGCCCAAGCTTACCTCAATCTGATTCAACAACTCCTCAGTTGCCCCAACGGTGAGGAACCGCAGATTTTACAGGCTAACTTAGAATTGGTAGATGCAGAATTTCTGCAAGTGTGCGAGGTGATAGCAGATAACTTAGCAGGGGAAGGCCAGGAAAATGCAGCGGATTTTTTAAGGAATCTGGCCAGTCAACTAGGGCAATTCTTGGGGAGGAATGAGGAAAATATGGATAATTCTGCACCGGAAAATCTGCGAGAGTATGAAAGGTTTATCCGAGAATTATTGCAAGCAGAAATAGAAAGCAATAGCGACGTTAAAGTAATTTACCCCATTCTCCGACAACGGCAACATCTCCTCAATGCCCGTTTTGCCCAGACTTTACAGCAAGTGGCAGAGAATTTCATTGCTGATAAAGATTCAGAAACAATTGCGTCAATTGTCGGCATCATTGAAAATTTGAGTATTGATATTAGTAACTTTCCTCTGGGGAATAGAGCGAATAATATTGACATAGCTATAGCAGGTTATCAAATAGTTTTAAGTCATCGCCAACCAGGAAGCGAAAATTGGGCAGGGACTCAAAATAATCTGGCAAATGCCTACAGAAACAAAATCACGGGCAACCGGGCCGAGAATATTGATACTGCGATCGCTTGTTACAAAAAGGCATTAGAAGTTCGCACCCGTGAGGATTTTCCCGAAGATTGGGCAATGACTCAAAATAATCTGGCAGTTGCCTACAGTGACAAAATCACGGGCAACCGGGCAGAGAATATAGATACTGCGATCGCTTGTTACAAAGAGGCATTAGCAGTTTACACCCGTGAGGATTTTCCCGAAGATTGGGCAATGACTCAAAATAATCTGGCAGTTGCCTACAGTGACAAAATCACGGGCAACCGGGCAGAGAATATTGATACTGCGATCGCTTGTTACAAAGAGGCATTAGCAGTTTACACCCGTGAGGATTTTCCCGAAGATTGGGCAACGACTCAAAATAATCTGGCAGTTGCCTACAGTGACAAAATCACGGGCAACCGGGCAGAGAATATAGATACTGCGATCGCTTGTTACAAAAAGGCATTAGAAGTTCGCACCCGTGAGGATTTTCCCGAATATTGGGCAACGACTCAAAATAATCTGGCAGTTGCCTACAGTGACAAAATCACGGGCAACCGGGCAGAGAATATAGATACTGCGATCGCTTGTTACAAAAAGGCATTAGAAGTTCGCACCCGTGACGGATTTTCCCGAATATTGGGCAACGACTCAAAATAATCTGGCAGTTGCCTACAGTGACAAAATCACGGGCAACCGGGCAGAGAATATAGATACTGCGATCGCTTGTTACCGACAAGCCTTAGAAATTCGGACTCCTTCTGCCTTTCCTCTTGACTGTCTCCAAACAGGACGCAACCTCGGCAACCTCGCTTTTGACCTCCAAGACTGGGAAAACGCCATTTACGGCTATGAAAACGCCATCACCGCCGTCGAACAAAGCCGCGACTGGTCAACATCCCAACGCAGCAAGCGCCAAATCCTCGAAGATGCCTTACCCATTTACGAGAAAATGGTACTTGCCAGCATCAACGCCGAACGCTACGAAACCGCCCTCCTCACCATCGAACGCAGCAAATCACGCACCCTCATCGAACTCCTCGACAACGCCAACCTCTACCCCAAAAACGCCACCGACGACCAAAAACAACGCCTCCGCCAACTTCGCAGCCAAATTGCCTCCCTCCAACAACAACTCGACAGCAACGAACCCCCAGAGGAAACCGACACCAACAGCAACACCAGCCAGGGAAGCCGCAGTATTTCCACCCCAGAACGCCCGCAAACAGCCACTTCCAGCCTCGAAACCGAACTAAAAACCCGGCAACAGCAACTCACGGAACTGCTGATAGAGATTAATGACCCCGACTTCACCCTCACCCAACGAGTCATTCCCCAACTCCCCGACTTTACCCAATTCCTCGACAGCCAAACCGCCCTCATCGAGTGGTATCTGCCCCCAAACCCTGAGTCTGGCTTTCATGTTTTTATCGTCACCGAGGCCGAAGAACCCCCTAAATCCCCCTTGTTAAGGCGGACTTTGAATGAAGAAGAACCCCCTAAATCCCCCTTACAAAAGGCGACTGTGAATCTTGTCCCCCCCCTTACCAAGGGGGGGCTAGGGGGGGTTCCCATCCAAATTCAACACCTCGCCTTTACCCCCGAACACCGCCAACAACTAGACAGCGACATCGCCACCTACCTCAGCGACTACAACAAATCTACCTGGGGCAATGCCCTCAGCCAACGCCTCATCACCCTAGCCGCATCTCTGCATCTCAACCAAATACTTGCCCAATTGCCCCCAACCATCGAAAAACTCATCCTCATCCCCCACCGCGATTTACACCTGTTACCGCTTCACGCCTTATCAGCAACCCGAAACTTACCAAACAGCGAAACCAAAACCGGCTATTTGCTAGACCTCTATACCAACGGCATCCAATACGCCCCCAGCAGCCAATTTCTCGAACGTTTGCATCAACGGCAACGCCCGCCAATCAATGATATTTTCCCCTTATTCGCCATCCAAAATCCTACGGAAGACCTGCGCTACACTGAAATTGAAGTTGAAGAGATTTCCCGCGCCTTCAACCCTCACGCCCACATTTTGAAGCGCCGCGATGCGACTAAAATCGCTTTTAACTCCGAAGCAACTCTCAAAAAATTAACTGATTCCTACTACGCCCATTTTTCTTGTCATGGCAGTTTCAACTCCCTTAATCCGCTGGATTCGGCATTAGTTTTAGCTGGAGATTTACCGCAGCAAATCTCTTTAGAAACCCCCCCAACCCCCCTTGGTAAGGGGGGGGCAAGAAATAAGGGGGGGCAAGAAGAAGAAGGGAAAGAAGGGGAAGGGGAAGAAAATCAAAACCGCTATCTGACTTTACGCGATGGTCGTCGCTTTCGGATTGAGACTCAATGTTTAACACTTAAGGAAATTTTCGCTAGTCTCAATTTACCTTTGTGTCGCCTTGTCAGCCTTTCGGCCTGCGAAACTGGATTAGTAAGTAGAGTTGACACCGATGAATATATCGGTTTAGCGAGTGGTTTTCTCTATGCCGGTGCTGGTAATGTGGTCAGTAGTTTATGGTCTGTCAGTGATTTTTCTACAGCTTTTCTGATGATTCGGTTTTATCAAAATTTGAGAGATGAGGAGTTGTCAGTTTGTCAAGCTTTACAGGCCGCACAGAATTGGCTAAGAAAGGTTGCGCGAACCGACTTTTTAACCTGGTTGAAAAATGAGGTAAAAATGGATGAAAATTTAGTTGCCGACCTCAATATTTACATCCGTCGTTCTTTTCCCAATCTCCAACCCTTTGCTAACCCCCAATATTGGGCTGCTTTTTGTGCTATTGGTTTATAAATATGACTATTTCCCTAACCCAAATTCCCACAGATACCTGGGTGACAGCCACCTGGTCTGACTATCTCGAAACTGCCGATAGTCTTGACTGTGCGACAGCAAAAACCTATTATTATAAAGGCAGATTCCGACTCGAAATGTCACCCGTCACCAACGAACACGCTAGCGACCATAGTATTATCATTTTTGCCGTTTGTCTCTATGCCAGTCTCAAAGGAATTATCCTGAATGGCAAAGATAACTGTACCTATCGCCATCCGCAAATTCAAGAATGTCAACCCGATTTCTCTTGCTATATTGGCGATAATGCCCAAGTTATTGCTTGGGGAACAGGTATTATTAATTTAGACAATTTTCCGCCTCCAGATTTAGTAATTGAAATCGCCAGAAGTTCTATCTCTGACGATAAGGGAGAAAAACGCCTTTTGTACGAAGATTTAAAAGTTAAAGAATACTGGATAGTTGATGTCAATACCGCCCAAATTTTAGCCTTTGCCATCGATTCCCTGGGAAGTCATCGGATTAGAGAATCCCAAGTTTTACCCGGTTTAAACTTGTCTGTGCTAGAATCGGCTTTAAGTCAAACTCGCACGAGTCCTCAAAGTCAAGTTTGTAGTTGGCTGTTAACTCAATTTCAATAGATTGTAATGGGGGCGGGATCAATTTCAATAGATTGTCGTGTGGGCGGGGCGGGTTTATAATATTTGTCGATGATTATCAAATATCTTGGCGAACCCGCCCCTACGGAATCAAATTCAATCGGAATAACTAAAAAATATGGAACCTTTTTTTAATGCTTCGCAAACTATTCTCGACTTTTTAACCTTGTTGGAAGTGGAACGCGCCAAAGGAAAAAGCGAGTTAATTGATGAGAAAGCTTGGCAAGATTTGAAACAACTCGATCTAATTTTGCAGACTATTGATAAACCCCATCAAATTGCTGAAGTAATTCTTGATTGGTGCGAAAAATATCCAGAAATTAATCGAATATTTAACCAAAAAGATTGGAAAAAAGTTCGCTGTGATATGGTTGAAGACGAAAACTCAGAGATCGATCCTGCACCCCCTTCAGGTGAAGCCGATATTATTCGGAATCGGGATAAAATACAAAAAATAATTCAGGAAAATCAAGACGACAATTTACAGAATACTTCCGAAGATTAATCGCGATGTTAAATGAACCTGAGCCTGTTTATTACGCCTTAAATGTTAGCTTGTTTGCCTTCACTCTGCAATCTGGCTCATATTTAGATTCCCAAGAACTAATTAAAGAATCTCCGCACAATTTTAAGCGCAAGTATGAAAAATCACTAAAAGATAATTTTAGTTCAAAGTTGGATTTTTCTAAGTCATTCCCTGAACTTCGCGAAGATTTTCCAAGGTCAGACAATTACGACTTACTAGATAGCCAAAAAAAAGGTAAGCGACAATACTTTTTGCTTTCAAGTCAAGAGAAAAACCAAAATTCAATTCAGCCGAAACCGTTATATCGGTTATTGGTGTATCCCAAAAAACTTAGCGATAACTATGCTTTATTAATTAATATTTATCGTCCGCAAGCTGAAGGTTTTGATAGCGTAAAATTAAGTGAGGTTGGCGAATTTAACCCAAATCAATGCTTAACTCTAAAAAATGACCCGCATTTTATTGGAGAAACTTTATTAATTACGGCTTTTTTGTCTCAATCCAAACCAAATAAAGCAGAAGCATTAAGAACTAACGCCGAAGATTTGCTAAAGCAATTACTTGGTTATTGTCCTGATTTTTATCAAGCCGAACATTTTTTAGAGAGTTATATTTTAGAGTTTAGCCAACCTAAAATATCGCAAAATCGCTATCTTGTGCTTTTCTATTTTGCCGAGTCCACTCCCAAACAAATTCAGGAAATATATTGGGACTTGCCAGAACTGTTTTTATACTATCATAAAATCACCAATGTTTTTCAACAAAGTAGAAAATATGCCGATGAACTGGATAAATTAATCCGAGAAGAAATTGAAAGCAAATCAAAATTACCAGAGCTTTTAGATTTGGAGGTGTTAAAAAATCAACTCAAAGAAATCTTAAAAACTGTTCCTACATATACTTTCAAGGTGCGTAATCTTGAAGATACTTTGAATACGATCGATATTCATATCAGAAATTACGAACTCATCCTCAAACGTCTGCAAGTTGAAACTAGCGATCGCCTGGATTTATTTAGTCGCTTTGCTGAACGAGAAAGCCAAACTTTTAGACTGCAAATTAAAGCTGATTTAAACTACTCTAAACCCGGTGCTCAATTACTAGATCAGGCTATTTCCAGTATACGCGGCTTAGTAGAAATCGATCAAGCAGAAAGCGATCGCGCATCAGAACTCAGAGAAAAAGATCGAGATCGCGTTTTACAACAAACCTTACAAGCTAATGAACAAAAAGAAAAAAAGCGCGATCGCCAATTACAAAATACCATTGCGATTGTCGGTGTAGGCATAGGTTTTGCAGGAGTTGCCGCTACTGCATCACCTTATCTCTTTGAAGAGAAACCAGACCAAAACTTTACCTTAATTCCCGTTCGCTTCCAGCCTGCTTTTAGCCTAAATCCGCCGCATCACTTAACACTATCCCTGCTATTCAGCTTAGGCGGGGGTTTAGTGGGAGTGGCGATCGCATCACTCTCTCTGCGATATATTCAGTCTCATCCAAAAAGTGTACTCGCCGGTACTGTTAGATTAATTTTAGGTAGTTCCCAAACTCCAGAAGTAGCGATTTCTCAGCAACCGGAAGAAGCGCGATCGCAACCTCCCACCCCTTAATGAATCAAGGTACATCAACTTTTAGCCTGAGCGCTAGCGCGATCGCACCTTTAAAACCCACAACGGTTCAGCCTTCTCACCGCGTAAAACTTAATACCTATAACCCTTGCCTAGAAAAAATTATAGGCGATCGCAGACCATGAACCGAGGGAAAGCGATCGCGTGCGATCGCCCATTTGTTCAAACTGCCCTTCAAAAAATTACTAGCCACCTTCCCATCCCCCATACTCACAGAAGCATTGTAAATTTAATAAACTAAGTTGCTACAGTGAACATACAATAAAATTAAAGGTTAATCATCCGCGCGACCTTCACCCCACTCAACTCCCACCCCACACCCCGCGTTTTAAGCTAATAGGCATCGAGCGTCATTTCTACAAAGCTCGGAAATGGCATAGCAATTAGGTAAAAGCAGTAAAGGTAGAGGCTTTGCGTACCTGCACTTACTCTGTTCACCAATTGCTCTAAGTCCGAGAGAACAGGGGAAATGGGGAGATGGGGGAGATGAGAAGATAGGGGAGACGATCGAGATATGGGAGTTTTGAGAGATTGCTACAGGCAAGCTTCGTTCCTCGCAACGCTTCGCTGTGCATCAGTTTCGAGTTTGAAGAGTAGAAATTCTCCCCCATCCTCCTCATCTCCCCTATCTCCCCATCTCCCCCCTCCCCATCTCTACCATCCTCCCCTACCTCCTGTGTATGAGCCTAAGCGTCAAGTTAACCGTTAACAGTTAACAGTTAACAGTTAACCGTTAACAGTACAAGGGAACTAAAGCTGGCAGGGGATTGCGCGGTCGAAATCGCCAAATTCAGACAAAAAGGATTAAGCGCTACATGGAATTTTCTATCGCTGCACTGCTGGCAAATTTCACAGATGACAAATTAGTTGCCCCGAAAGCTCTGGAGAAAAAACTCGACTGTAACGATTTGACGAGTCAAGCAAAACTTCAGATCGCTTTAGATGCCTTAGAGAAAATTGGCATTTTAGTCAAAGACAAAGGCAGATATCGTCGATTAGTGGAAGAAGACGTAGTAGAGGCAAAACTTCGCTGTTCCAGCAAAGGATTTTGTTTTGCCATTCAGGATACCGAAGGTTCAGAGGATGTTTACGTCCGAGAAAGCCACCTATCAACTGCTTGGAATGGCGATCGCGTCTTAGTAAAAATCATCAAAGAAGGTAGTCGTCGGCGCTCCCCAGAAGGAGAAGTACAGTTAATTTTAGAACGCGCCAACCCTTCGGTATTAGCGCGAGTCAAGCAAACCAGCAGTCCCACCGGACGCATCGGTTATAGAGCAGTTCCCTTAGACGATCGCTTGCTATTTGAACTCGAACTCCTCTCTAATGGCGTTAACCTCCAAGAAGCGATCGATCACCTAGTTCATGTGGAAGTCCTGCGCTACCCTCTAGGTAGCCATAGACCAGTGGGCAAAGTCGTTCAGGTACTAGGTTCTGACGCTGAAGCCGCCGACGATCTCGATATAGTTTGCTGCAAACACGACCTACCTCGCTCTTTCCCCGCCGTCGTGTTTAGAGCAGTTGAAACTTTGCCTACTAAGCTGAAAAAAACCGAACTCAAAAAGCGGTTAGATTTACGCGGCTTATTAACAGTTGGTTTTGACAGTTCTGAGTTCTCAATTTTGAGCTTTGACTCAGAAGCTGACACTCAAAATTCAGAGCAGCCAAATACTCCCTCTACTGTTCAAAACTGTATCGAACACGCTTTTACTCTCGAAGCTAGTAAGTCCGGCCAGTGGCGGGTAGGAGTTCACATCGCGGATGCAACTGAGTACGTGCGTCCCGACTCACCGATCGATCGCGAAGCTCGCAAGCGGGGTAACTCAGTACATTTAGCTAAAATGGTTGTGCCGATGTTACCAACAGGAATATCGAGCGATCGTTGCTCTCTGCTACCCGAACAAGAACGCCTAGCTGTGAGCATATTACTCACCCTCAACCAATCCGGGGAATTAGTAGAGTACGAAATTCAACCCAGCGTTATTCAAGTTGACTCTCGCCTCACTTACAGAGAAGCACAAACAATTCTCGACTCTGCACCCGATGAATCAATTCATCCTGAATGTTTCATCTTGCAACCTTTCCTCAACGAACTCGCAGCCGCCAGCAATGCAGCCAAATCTCAGCGTAGAAACCGAGGAGCTTTTGAATTAAACCTGCCAGATACTACTTGCCACTACGACGATGAGGGAGAACTAGGAGCTTTTACGGTGAATAATAGCACTCCCATTCAGTCAGCAGCAGCTCAATTAGTTGTACTGGCAAACCAAGCTATCGCTACCCATTTACAAGCTTTGGGAGTACCCGGAATTTATCGCGTCCAGCCGATTCCTGACCCCGCAGATGTGCTGGAATTGGTGAAGCTTTCGAGCAATTTGGGCTGCGATTTGTATATGGAAAACGAAGAGGAAGTGTACCCCTTAGACTTCCAGCGATTTACCGATCAGTTTGCGCGATCGAAGGCCGAGAGAGTGCTCTCATATTTATTGGAGGATACTTTGAAGCCTGCGGTTTACAGCACTGCACCCAAACCTCATTTTGGTTTAGCGCTGACTGAAGGTTACGTTCATTGCGCCTCGCCACTATCCCGCTATGCGGATTTGTTAAATTTGCGAGTGTTACAGGCCGTCTTTGAACAAGGACGCGATCGCCGCACTACTCGCGCTAAGGAAAGAGTGAATTTACACCACTCCTCTTGCGCTGGCCAAATTAATTGGAATGTTTTACCCCCCGAAGTTCATCACGAATTTGAAGCTCAATTTGCCTCAGTAGTCGTGCATTTAAGCGAACGCGAAAGAGTTGCCCAAGATGCAGAAAATGACTTGGAGGGACTCAATAAAACTGGATTGATGAAGGAACGCACTGGTCAAACTTTCCAAGGTTTGATTACTGGCGTACAATCTTACGGTTTCTTTGTGGAAATCGAGATTGTAGTAGATGAGGAAACTCTACGAGTAGAGGGACTGGTTCATGTTTCTTCGCTTAAGGACGATTGGTATGAGTATCGATCGCGCCAGCAGACTCTCGTAGGCCGCAAAAACCGCAATCAATACCGTCTAGGCGATCGCGTAGAAGTACAAGTCAAGAGTGTCGATTATTATCGCCAGCAAATTGACTTAGTAGCTGTTGGTGGTGGTAGTGAGGCTTTTTATGACAGTGATGATTAGTTAACTGTTATTTGTTAACGGTTAACTGTTAACGGTTAACTGTTAACGGTTAACTGTTATTTGTTAACTGTTAACGGTTAACTGTTATTTGTTAACGGTTGACTGTTAACTGTTATTTGTTAACGGTTAACGGTTAACTGTTATTTGTTAAGTAAATCCACCTGATTAAACCCCTAGCCCCTAGCTATAGTTGTCGAAAATGTAACCAAGTATGCGGCATTTAACAAATAAAAACTAACTAATGAACAATCATAAGCCTTTAATCGTAGGAATAACTGGTGCATCGGGATTAATTTATGCAGTAAGAACCATAAAATATCTATTACAAGCAGATTTTGCTGTAGAACTTGTCGCCTCTAAATCTACTTACATGGTTTGGCAAAGCGAACAAAATGTTAAAATGCCAGCAGAAATCAGTCTTCAGGAAGAATTTTGGCGAGAGCAAGCTGGAGAAGAAAAAAGTGGAAAACTCCGCTGTCATCCTTGGCAAGATATAGGAGCTAATATTGCAAGTGGTTCGTTTCGCACTTTAGGAATGATTGTGATACCGTGTAGTATGAGTACGGTGGGAAAATTAGCGGCTGGGTTGAGTTCAGATTTGCTAGAACGAGCGGCAGATGTACAGCTTAAGGAGGGGCGAAAATTGGTGCTAGTACCTCGCGAAACGCCTTTTAGTTTAATTCACCTCCGAAATTTGACAGCTTTGGCAGAAGTGGGAGTTAGAATTGTTCCAGCGGTTCCTGCTTGGTATCATAATCCTCAGACAATTGAAGATTTGGTGGATTTTGTGGTAGCTCGTGCATTAGATCAGTTGGATATTGACTGCGTTCCTCTCAAACGCTGGAAAGAAGATTAAAATGGTTAATAGTTAACTGTTAACTGTTACCAAAGAAGGGGCTACGATGCTCAGGACTAGGGACTAGAGAAAGAGAAAGAGAGGGGAAGATGGGGGAGATGGGGAGCAGGGTAGATAGGTAATTAGCGATCACAAATCACCAATTACCAATCACAAATCACCAATTACCAATCACCAATTACCAATTACCAATCACCAATTACCAATTACCAATTACCAACTAACCACTAACCACTAACCACTAACAATTAAAAAAAATGTCTATCGCCCGCGTTGTATTATTTTTAACAGTTATGGGAGTTCTGACACTTTTTGTCCTACAAAATGTGTCGTTTTCGTTATCGCTGGTATTTTTAGGGATGCGATCGCAAACTCTACCCCTATCACTCTGGATTCTGATTAGTCTAGCCGCAGGATTAACCACATCATTTTTGATTTCTGGTGTGTTGGCCTTCTCCAATTATTTAGCTGAAAAAGAATGGCGGACTCGGAATGCAGGCCGCAGAAGTCCAGATAGTTTCTCTGGCGGTACCAATCAAGTAACGCCTCCACCTTCTCCCAGAAAGCCTGATTTAGATCCTTCTGTTGCTAGTTGGCAAACTAAGGAAACTGAGGTAAGTTATTCCCAGCGGAGTGAGAATGAAACCCCAAGTAAGTACAATGTAAAGACATTTGTGCAGGAAATTTCTCAAGCTTTCTCTCCTAATTTCAATGCAGGGGTGGGTTCATTTAGCACCCCAAAAAGTGAGATTGGTGGGGAAAATGTAGGGGTTACAAGTCCAAATGAAGACATTGATGATGATTGGGTGGAAGTTGGCGATGGCCTTAGCAGTCAAAGTGGTGATGATGATTGGGGGGATGAGGAAGAGCAGGAACCCTTATCTAAGAATGATGATATACCGCAAAAACCGATTGATTACGAATCCCCGCAAGAACCGAAAACTCAATCATGGTCTGGTTCTGTTTATTCTTATGGTTATCGTGAACCTAGAAATACAGGGGTGGGTAAAACTGAATCCGTCTACGATGCGGATTTTCGGCTGATTACACCGCCTTATACGCCACCGCCTTATACACCACCGTCTTATACGCCACCGTCTTATACGCCACCTTATACACCCCCATCTCAGAGTGATGATTGGGAAGAGTCAACGAATAATGATGATGATGAGGATTGGGGTTTGGGAGAAGATGACGAGTTTGGTGACGATCGCTCTTTGGATTTGCGTAAGCGCGATCGCAGTTAATTTGATTAAAGATTAGGAAATATTGAAGGAATTGGCAATGGATTTATTAAGGGGAGTAAATCTCTATCTCGTCGGTATGATGGGTGCAGGGAAAACAACAGTAGGGCGGTGGTTGGCATCGGAGCTAGGCTATCATTTTTTTGATACTGATGATGTAATTTCAAAAGTAGCTAATCTATCTATTAGTGAAATTTTTGCTAGAGATGGAGAAGAAGCGTTTCGCCAGCTAGAAAGTCAAGTGCTTGGGGAACTTTCGGCTTATAAAAAGCTAATCGTAGCAACGGGCGGCGGGATTGTCTTGCGGCAAATGAACTGGAGCTATCTTCATCACGGAATTGTGGTATGGCTGGATGTACCTGTGGAAGAACTTTGCGATCGCTTGCGAGAGGATAATTCTCGGCCTCTCCTGCGCGAGGGGGAACCCAGAGCGATACTGCAAAATATCCTTAATCAGAGGCAGCGTTTCTACGCCCAAGCGGATGTCCGAGTTGCTGTAGGGAGCGAAACGCCTGAAGCTGTGGGAATGC
>NZ_KB235903.1:1830270-1831227 GCF_000332155.1 Kamptonema formosum PCC 6407
TTTGAAGCTCAATTCGCCTCAGTAGTCGTGCATTTAAGCGAACGCGAAAGAGTTGCCCAAGATGCAGAAAATGACTTGGAGGGACTCAATAAAACTGGATTGATGAAGGAACGCACTGGTCAAACTTTCCAAGGTTTGATTACTGGCGTACAATCTTACGGTTTCTTTGTGGAAGTCGAGATTGTAGTAGATGAGGAAACTCTACGAGTAGAGGGACTGGTTCATGTTTCTTCGCTTAAGGACGATTGGTATGAGTATCGATCGCGCCAGCAGACTCTCGTAGGCCGCAAAAACCGCAATCAATACCGTCTAGGCGATCGCGTAGAAGTACAAGTCAAGAGTGTCGATTATTATCGCCAGCAAATTGACTTAGTAGCTGTTGGTGGTGGTAGTGAGGCTTTTTATGACAGTGATGATTAGTTAACTGTTATTTGTTAACGGTTAACGGTTAACTGTTATTTGTTAAGTAAATCCACCTGATTAAACCCCTAGCCCCTAGCTATAGTTGTCGAAAATGTAACCAAGTATGCGGCATTTAACAAATAAAAACTAACTAATGAACAATCATAAGCCTTTAATCGTAGGAATAACTGGTGCATCGGGATTAATTTATGCAGTAAGAACCATAAAATATCTATTACAAGCAGATTTTGCTGTAGAACTTGTCGCCTCTAAATCTACTTACATGGTTTGGCAAAGCGAACAAAATGTTAAAATGCCAGCAGAAATCAGTCTTCAGGAAGAATTTTGGCGAGAGCAAGCTGGAGAAGAAAAAAGTGGAAAACTCCGCTGTCATCCTTGGCAAGATATAGGAGCTAATATTGCAAGTGGTTCGTTTCGCACTTTAGGAATGATTGTGATACCGTGTAGTATAAGTACGGTGGGAAAATTAGCGGCTGGGTTGAGTTCAGATTTGCTAGAACGAGCGGCAGATGTACAGCTTAAGGAGGGGCGAAA
>NZ_KB235903.1:2028262-2110880 GCF_000332155.1 Kamptonema formosum PCC 6407
AGATGGGGAAATTTTTTCTTCCTTCTTCCTTCTTCCTTCTTCCTTCTTCCTTCTATTGATATTAAGGTTGTAGGGGCGATCCCATTCTGGTAAAATCAACTACACAGTTAGTATTCATACTTAGCTCAAAAATTGTTTGGGTATACCCCAGTCAGCGGTCAACAGACTGCTGTATGCTGGTTTGTGCTCGATCCTTGGGGTCGCAAAGCTGCACTCCAGCTCCAAGGTTGCAACTGCGGGCCCCAATCAAAGTGGAATATGAACTTGAGTTGTAAACAGTGCTTTTTGTTAGAGGGAAATTATGACCATTAAGCCGGATCGCGTGGTTTTAATTGGTGTCGCCGGAGATTCTGGATGCGGGAAATCTACATTTTTGCGCCGACTGACGGATTTGTTCGGGGAAGACTTCGTGACGGTGATCTGTCTGGATGACTATCACAGCCTAGATCGCAAGCAGCGCAAGGAAACGGGGATTACTGCTCTTGACCCCAGAGCAAACAATTTTGACCTGATGGCTGAGCAAATGAAGGCGCTCAAAAATGGTCAGGCGATTAATAAGCCGATTTACAACCACGAAACCGGCGCTATCGATCCCCCTGAGATCGTTGAGCCGAATCATGTGATCGTGATTGAGGGGCTTCACCCTCTGTACGATGAGCGGGTGCGATCGCTCCTTGATTTCAGCGTCTACCTCGACATCAGTGATGAGGTGAAAATTGCCTGGAAAATTCAGCGGGATATGTCGGAACGCGGTCACACTTATGAAGATGTGCTGTTTGCGATTAATGCTCGTAAGCCAGATTTTCAGGCCTATATTGACCCACAAAAGCAATATGCAGATGTGGTAGTTCAGGTCTTGCCAACTAATCTTATTAAAGATGATAAGGAGCGCAAGATTCTGCGGGTGCAGATGATCCAGCGCGAAGGCATTCCGAATTTTGAATCTGCCTATTTGTTTGATGAGGGCTCAACTATTCACTGGACTCCTTGCGGTCGCAAGCTGACTTGTTCTTATCCTGGGATTAAGATGTACTATGGGCCTGATGCCTATTACGGTCACGAAGTCTCAATTTTGGAAGTAGATGGTCAGTTTGAGAATTTGGAAGAAGTGATTTACATCGAAAAGCATTTGAGCAAGACTTCTACAAAGTATGAAGGCGAGTTGACTCACTTGTTGCTTCAACACCGCGAATATCCAGGTTCTAATAATGGAACTGGGTTATTTCAGGTGTTGGTAGGTTTGAAGATGCGAGCAACTTATGAAAGGTTGACTGCGAAGGAAGCTAAAGTTGCTGTTACCGTTTGAAGGTAAGAAATGAGAGATTGTAGGGGGCGCGATCGCGCCTCTTTTTTTGGGAGAATTAACCGCAGGGATAAGTTAGGGACTAGGGGCTAGGGGCTAGGGGCTAGGGAAAGAAGGAAAAGAAGGGATAAATTTTTCTTCCTTCTTCCTTCTTCCTTCTTCTCTCTCTCTCTTCTTCCTTCTTCCTTCTTCCTTCTTCTTACAGCAATATCAACATTCGATAGTCCCAACTCGATCGCGACCCTGTTCTTTGGCGGAGTACAGAGCCCTATCCGCAGCAGAAATCAGCCTCTCAGGAGAAATTTTAGGCCCTGGAACTACCGTCGTAGTTCCTAAACTGAGAGTAATGTACCGATCCGGTGCTAAACCTCTGTGAACAATCCGCATATCTTTGATAGTAGAACGGATAGTTTCGGCAATACTAAGGGCTGTAATAGCATCAGTATTAGGCAAAATTATTGCAAATTCTTCACCACCATAACGGGCAACTAAATCTGCTGAATGCTTCAGTACAGCGCGGATTGCAGCAGCAACCTGTTTGAGGCACCGATCTCCTGCTTGATGTCCGCAAGCATCGTTATAGAGCTTGAAAAAGTCGATGTCGCACAGAATTAAAGATAAAGGTTTTTGTTCATGGCTTAATCGCCACCACTCTTGATGCAAATACTCATCAAAGCGGCGGCGGTTTGCGATTTGAGTTAAACAGTCTACTGTTGCGAGTTGGTGAAGTTCGACATTCGCTTCTTTAAGCTGTTGGTAAAGTTGTGATTGCTGAATGCCTAGCGCTAGTTGCATTGCTAATTCCTGCAATAAATTAATCTCTAATTGTTCCCATTTACGCACCCCACTGCACTGGTGAGCTATTAGTAGTCCCCAGAGTAGAGAAGGATATTCTCCAGTCAGGATCGGCATGACTAACATTGCTCTGATCTCGAAGGTTTCTAGTAGCTCGATGTGGCTTTGTTCTAAACCAGATGTGTAGATATCTTCAATGGCGCAAATTTGCCGCAACTGAGGGGAATTGGAAAGTTGATTTTCTGTAATCCAGGGATGACCGATCGCCCAATCTAAGCTTGAACCCCAACCATCGGCTATAGATTCTGCAACTATCTGTCCGCTTTCACCTGTTTTGAACCGATGAATAATTACACGCTCAGTTTGCAAAAATTCCCTAACTTTATTAACTGTAGTATTTAAAATTTCTTCTAAGTTTAAAGACTCGCGAATATTTTGGGCGATCCCTCTTACTAACCGTTCTCTTTCAGCTTGTTGTTTGAGCGTGTTTTCTAGTTGTACTCGGTAGGTGATATCCCGGAAAATTGTCTGCACGACTTTGCCACTGCCACCCCATTCAACTACTCTAGAGTTAATATCTACCCAAACTGTTTGACCTTCTTTTTGAAGTACCAGAGTGTTGGGCAACCATGCTACCCCTTTTTTGATACTTTTCATAAATTCGGTCATTACTCTTTTTCTCTCTGGCAGGGGATGAATTTGACTGGCGTGCATTTTCACTAATTCTTCTTTTTTATACCCTAATAATTCTTCTGCATTTTTATTGGCTTCTAAGATATTCCCTTGCATATCTGCTAGCATAATTGCGTCGCCAGCATCATTCATTAATGCCCGGTATTTTGCCTCGGATTCTTGAAGAGCTGCTTCGGCTTGTTTGCGATCGCTAATATCTTCAAAGGCAACAATTAAATACTGTGGTTTTCCAGTGCGATCGCGTACTGCGGATAAACTCATTTTTCCCCAGACAAGCATTCCATTTTTACTGAGACAACGCTTTTCTATTGAGTAATTGGAAATTTCGCCGCCCAAGAGGCATTGTTTATCAATAATATCAGTGGCGATATCGTCTGGATGAGTGATATCTTGAAAAGTTAAACTGAGCATTTCTATGTGAGTATAACCCACTATATCACAAAATTTTTGATTGATTCGGAAAAATTTATCATCTAGTGTCAAGGCACTCATACCGACAGCAGATTGCTCAAAAATAGCATGAAATCTGTCTTCACTCTCTTGAATAATTGCTTCTAGCAATTTGCGATCGGTGATATCTTCAACAATGCCAAAACCATAAAGAGTTTCTCCTTGTAGATCGCGAATTAATTTGACTACTACATTTACCCAAATAGCTTCTTTGTTTTTCTTGATAAAGCATTTCTCTAGTTGATAAAGTGGCAATTTTCTTAGCAAATCTTGCTCCTTCAAGAGCAGATTTTTTTCTTGTGATTCTGGCTGATTAATATCTGTAATATTCAGAGACAACATTTCAGATTCGGTATAACCTAGCATCTTACATACTATTGTATTGACACTGATAATGTGAGATTTACGATCGCAAATAATCATGCCAATAGGAGCATTTTCTAAAAAGTGGCGAAAAGGCTCTTCATTTGACCAAAGCGCCGACTCAATTTGCTGATTTTCGCTGATATCTCGATAGGCAGTTAAAAACATCTCTCTGTTTTTACAACGCACAAGTGACGTAGATATTAGTAGGTTTTTTCTGATTTTGTTCTTAGTAAGAATAGTAGTTTTAATTTCCGAGATTTTACCTTCTTCCCTAACTTCCTTAAGCCGCTGCCACGCTTCCCTATATTCTGCTTCTTCAGGATGCAGCAACCTGATAAAATCATTGCTACTATTAGCCTCAGCAGTAGTATAGCCTGTGATTTTTTCCATCATGGGATTAAAAATTTCAAAGCATCCTTCTGTATCGCTAAGGGTAATTCCTTCTCCGATTGTTTCCAGAATCGCTTGCAATTGCTGAGTCTTTTCTTGTAGGTTTTCCTCTATTTGTTTTCGTTCTGTAATATCCTTAGCAATTACAGCTAAAACGCTATAAATATTTCGCAGTTCTTCTTTGATCTGCTTGAGTTCATAAGACTTCCTTTCTATATCTTCCGAGAGGTGCTTTAACTCTATTCTACGCTCTGTTAATCCCTGTTCTGAAATGTGGCGACCCACAGACTGGAATTCGACCGAGCGCATCAGCGGATCGAAAATTGCTTGAATAGTCCACTGCTGACAATTAACTTCTCCATTATCACCATTGCTAGTGCATTCATAAGTTTTGACAGGATTACTGGGAGTTAGGGAGAGGAATTGCTGTTTTACTTCTTCCCTTTCTACCTCGGGAATTAACAGTAAAAAATTTGTACCGATTAATTCCCGGCGCGTTTTGCCAAAATAACGGCAGTAAGCTCTATTCACAAATGTGAGAGTACCATCGATTAAAAACCGAGAAACTAGCTCTGTTTGCAGTTCTACGACATTTTGGTAGATATCGCTAGCTAGCAGCGGTTTTCGCTGAGTCTGTGGCTCTTGTAGCTGCGATCGCTGCGCGAGATAAAAATTCCCATCTGCTATATCGTTAAGTTGACTAAATTGGTGATTAGAAACCATATACTATTCCACTTGTGCTGATTGAAAAGAGTTCTATTTGCTATTGTCTTGAGAACCGCAAGTATAAAATAATACGTTAACCACTTACAGTATGTATTTCTATCAATTGAATTGACGAAAAATATAGATTATTAAATTATGGATCGCTAGATGTGAAGTTCTTGTGAAGACTTAAGATTGCCCCAGCTAGGATCGGCAGCAAAAATCAATTTAGGATAAAATGACTATATCACCTTTTGAAGAGGGCGATCGCACCTCGATTTTTTGGCGATAGAACTCAATCCCAGTTAATTGCAATACAAAATTCAAACGAGGAAAAAAAATTAACATAATTAACGGATAGGGCAGCCTACCATCACAATTAGGGATGATTAAATCTGGAAAAGGTAACGCCGCGATCTAAGCCATTCCCATCCAAGCGATTTCAGCAATAGTTTCAACAATTTAAGAACATTAAACATCACCTTGGTAGTTGCTCGCACCCTCCCACCCTCCCACCCCCGCTTTTTCAGAATCAGGCAGGAATAGAGGCAAGCAAGTTATAATTCTTTGCGGACGAGCGCAGAAATAAATCCATGAGTAAACCCCCAGTTCATGCCTTTTTTGTCGGCAGAGCAGTTGCCGAAGCACTCTACGAGCAGCTTGAGAGTGTACTAACCAGCGCTCTCTCCGAACTTGGTAAATTTGATGCCGAGCAGCGGGAGCGCTTGCGGCAGTTCTATGAATCAGTCGAGGAACGAGCCAACAGAGAAGCCCAAGCAGCGATACAAGCACGGGAGACGACTGCAATCGTGCAGATAGACTCTCAACCTGCATCCGACCTACAAGCGACTATTGACGAGCTGCGAGCAGAAGTTGCCCTAGTTAGGTCTGAACTGCAACGCTACCGTAGCCGTTTGCAGTAAAAGCGCTGCTCTCAAAATCTATCTATAAAGCGGGGGTAAAAACAGCGCAGCGCCAAACGCCCCTACTTAGATCATCGCGGCTAATAAACTGAAATAACCTATTTGGGAACCCCAGTGTCTGCTCTCCTTGATGATTCCGTTAACCGTAAGCGAAATACAAAGCTTACTGGCAGTTCCTTACAGCCAAAATTTGTCGGCAAATCTTATGGGCAAAAATCCTACCGCTGGAATCGGGAGCATTACTCCCGTCATCGGCGCTTTATCGACATTTGGACTTTTGTTTTAACATGGCTGGCTTGGCTGTGGCTAGACAGTAAAGATTGGAGCTACCGGGGAGGTGTTACTGAAGAAAAGAAGAATGCCAGACGCAGAATACAGGCCGCCTGGGTGCGAGAAACACTTTTGGATCTGGGGCCTACCTTCATTAAAGTAGGGCAGCTATTCTCAACACGAGCGGATTTGTTTCCTGGGGAGTACGTAGAAGAGCTTTCTAAACTGCAAGATAGAGTGCCTGCTTTTAGTTACGAGCAGGTAGAAATTATTGTCGAGCAGGATTTAGGCAAGCCAATTCAGGAACTCTACCAGAACTTTGACCCTATACCTTTGGCAGCAGCCAGCTTGGGTCAAGTACACAAAGCTCAAATCCATTCCGGTCAAGAAGTAGTTGTCAAGGTGCAGCGGCCGGGGTTGCGGAAACTGTTTGAGATTGACTTGCAGATTCTTAAGGGAATTGCCCGCTACTTTCAAAACCATCCCAAATGGGGGCGCGGCCGGGATTGGATGGGAATTTATGAGGAGTGTTGTCGGATTCTGTGGCTGGAGATTGATTATCTCAACGAAGGTCGAAATGCTGATACTTTTCGCCGCAATTTTCGCAACTCCGACTGGGTGCGAGTACCGCGAGTTTACTGGCGGTATGCTGCTCCACGAGTGCTGACTTTGGAATATCTACCGGGGATTAAAATCAGTAACTATGAGGCCTTGGAAGCTTCGGGACTAGATCGGGCCGCGATCGCCCAAATGGGAGCTAAAGCTTATCTTCAACAGCTACTCAATGATGGCTTTTTCCACGCTGACCCCCACCCCGGAAATATCGCTGTTAGCCCCGAAGGAGGGCTAATTTTCTACGATTTCGGCATGATGGGGGTAATCGAGGCCAACGTCCGCGAAGGACTGATGGAAACTCTCTACGGCATTGCTTCCAAAGATGGACAGCGCATCATTAACTCCTTAGTTAACTTGGGAGCCCTAGTTCCTACAGGGGATATGGGGCCGGTGCGGCGATCGATCCAGTTTATGCTGGACAACTTTATGGACAAGCCCTTTGAGGCCCAGTCCGTTACCAAAATTACTGACGACCTCTACGAGATTGCCTACGATCAACCTTTTCGCTTTCCCGCAACTTTCACTTTTGTGATGCGGGCTTTTTCAACTATTGATGGGGTAGGTAGAGGTCTAGATCCTAAGTTCAATTTTATGGAGGTGGCACAGCCGTTTGCCATGGAGCTTATGAAAAGTGGAAGTGCTCAAGAGACAACTAGCAGCATTTTTAATGAGATTGGCCGTCAAGCTGCTCAGGTAAGTTCCAGTGCCTTGGGCTTGCCTCGCCGGATTGAAGAAACGATTGATAAGTTAGAGCAGGGAGATATCCGCGTCCGAGTCCGGGCTACGGAAACTGACCGTCTGCTACGACGCATCAGCATTGTTCAGATGGGAACTAACTACGCACTACTGTTCAGCGCTTTTACTTTGTCGGCGACGATCTTGTTTGTCTACGATCGGGTATGGTTAGCAGTGGCGGTGATTATTCTGGCCGCGATCGTGGGATTTGCCCTGTGGCGGCAACTCCGCCGCATTGACCGCATGGATCGAATGTCGTAAGGGAAATTTTAGATTTGGGATTTTAGCCCTCAAGTCTGAAGCCTGAGTATTGTATTAGTTGAGTTTCAGCTCAGCAAAACCAAGCTCACACGACCAAGATTCTTGCCTAAAATAACAATAAATATGCGATACTAGCAAAGTAAGCTTTTGAGAAGGTGATATCCTACAACTGTTTGGCAAAAAGCCGGATCGGTGGGAGCCTTAAAGAAAGCAACTCAACGGGATCTGTATCGTACTGCCATCATCTTTCTAGATTAACGAGTCATGCTAGAGATGCAGCCAAAATAATGCCGAAAGTAGCCACAACCTCGACTTTAGTCGAGCAAGTGATTAGAGGTCGCCCGACACGACCTTTGAGAATTAGGCTTTTTTCCGATTTATCCTAAAAAGTTTATCCTCAATAATCCCCTGGGCTTTCCCCTAGAGGAATGTCAAAATCTACAATTAAGTTAGGCAGACCTTAAAAAAATACCTGCCAATTACCTTTGCAAGTTTGATGACTTCAACCGCCAATCTATGAAACGCTCTTTCGCAGGTAAGACAGACACAGGGCTGGTTCGTTCCGTTAATCAAGATTCTTACCACATCGACCCGGAGGGGCGATTTTTCATAGTGGCGGATGGTATGGGAGGACACGCAGGCGGCCAAGAGGCTAGCCGGATTGCTACCCAAGCGATACAGTCCTATCTCAACGAACACTGGAATAGCCCGCAGGAGTCTTCAGAGTTACTGGAAAAAGCTTTTTTAGCAGCTAATCAGGCAATTTTGCAAGATCAACAAAAGCACATAGAACGCTCCGATATGGGAACTACTGCGGTAGCGGTAATTTTTCGCCAAGAGGGAGAACCTTGGTTCGCTAATATTGGTGACTCTCGCCTCTATCGATTCCGGGGAGCGGAACTTCAACAAATTACTGAAGATCAGACTTGGGTAGCCCAAGCTGTGAAAAGAAAGGCTCTGACTCCAGATCAAGCTCGGAGTCATCCCTGGCGGCACGTTTTATCACAGTGCTTGGGCCGGGAAGATTTGGGTCAAATTGAGATCTCAACTATGGATGTGAAGCCAGGAGATCGCTTACTGCTGTGTAGTGATGGTTTAACTGAGGAACTGTCTGACTCTTTGATCGCTTCCCCTCTGAAATCGATTCGTGCTTGTGAAAAGGCAGCGACAGCTCTGGTGAATGCTGCTAAGGATAAGGGAGGGCGTGATAATATTACGGTGGTGATTGTAGCAATTGATATGCTTAAATAACTAATTGGTTAACGGTTAACGGTTAACGGTTAACTGTTAAGCTTTTAATTTGTATATTAATTCATCAATATATTACTCATCTTCCAAATAACAAATTTATTCCGTTTCTCCCTCAAATAACAAACATTTATTCCGTTTCTCCCTCCTCTACTTAGAGGTAAGGGGTTGGGGGTTAGGTAACAGTACAAATAATGCGGCGTTACGTCAACTAATAATCAACAACTAACAACTAACAATTAAACAGTACAAATAATGCGGCGTTACGTAACAACTAACAATCACCAACCAACAACTAACAATTAACAATTCCATGACTCGCGTTATCGGTTTAATTAGTGGCACTTCGGTAGATGGTATTGATTCTGCTTTAGTGGATATTTCTGGCTCGGAAAGCGATTTAAAGGTGGAACTTCTGGGTTCTGCTATTTATCCCTTTCCTGCTGATTTGCGATCGCAAATTTTGGCAGTATGCGGTGGAAGTGTCCTAAGTATGGCAGAACTGGCTGAATTAGATGACGCGATCGCCATAGAATTTTCTAAAGCAGCATTGACAATTCAACAAAAATATGGTAAAGCAGACCTGATTGGCTCTCACGGTCAAACAGTCTACCATCGACCGCCAAAGGAACGAGAGAGCGGGAGAAGAGAAAGAATAAACAGCAGGGGGAGTTCGGGAGAAATTGCCCGAAAATCAACACTTACAGCTCAAAATACTCTTGGTTATAGCCTTCAGCTAGGACGCGGAGCGCTAATTGCTCATCTCACTGGCATCCCCACAATTAGTAACTTCCGAGCCGCTGATATTGCCGTTGGTGGTCAAGGAGCCCCTCTAGTACCCATTGTCGATGCCTGTTTACTCAGCCATCCTACCTACAACCGCTGCATTCAAAATCTTGGCGGCATTGGTAATGTAACTTATTTGCCTTGTCGGGGAGTGGGGGCAGGGGAGCAGGGGGGGCAGAGGGGCGGGGGGGAAGGGGGGCAGAGGAGATGGGGAGGATGGGGAGGATAGGTTCGATTTAACTTCCTCATCTCCCCTACTCCCCCGCACCCCCGCTCCCCAGGTTCTAGGTTGGGACACGGGGCCAGGGAATAGCCTTTTGGATCTAGCGGTGCAACACTTCTCTGGTGGAACCAAAACTTACGACAAAGACGGTGTTTGGGCTGCTAGCGGCACTCCTAGCCACGCTTTAGTAGAGGGATGGTTGCAGCAAGAATTTTTCCACCAACAGCCGCCCAAATCTACAGGTAGAGAGCTATTTGGCCCCGACTATTTACATCAGTGTCTAGCTGAAGCCGAAGCTGAGAATCTTAGCCCCGCTGACGTTCTGGCTACCCTTGTAGAATTGACGGCTACCTCCATAGTGCATAGCTACCGCAACTTTTTGCCCCAAATGCCCGATCAAGTTTTGCTGTGCGGGGGAGGTAGCCGCAACCTATATTTAAAAGAGCGGTTACGATCGCATTTAGCGCCTGTGGAAGTGCTGACAACCTCTGAAGCGGGGTTGAATTCTGATTTCAAAGAAGCGATCGCCTTCGCGGTTTTAGCCTATTGGCGCAGTTGCGGCATTCCAGGTAATCTTCCCGAAGTTACTGGTGCAGTTACTGCTGTAATTTTAGGAGAAATTCATCATTATCCGCACAGTCAGGCGTGATAGCATAGAATCTCAAGAACAACCCTTCTGAGTTGTTGCACCAGCATTGTAGCCAGCGCGAAAAGCATAGGATATTGTGGCTCACACCTTTTTAATGGAATCAGGTCAATGGGCGCTCGAAGGAAGTTGGATAGAGCGCAATGGCTTGCCAATTACAGTCAAAGGGAAGACTTTAGTGAACTGGAACCGTACAGATTGGTTCAGTATGGTAACAAAGCTCGTGTTTCCCGGAGGCGATCGCGAAGAGATTGTTTTACAGTACCGAGGACATCTCGATAGCGACGAACGGCAATACACTTTTGTACTCCAACACAGCGAACTTGGCCGTGTCGAGGGGGAAGGTTGGATTGCTCCCCAGTCTATTGTCCAGCGTTACTGGGTTTTAGGGGATGAACGCCAGCGCCGGACTGGTTTTGAAACTCTGCACCGGATTGATGACAATCGCTATTACCACTCTAGCGGTCTGATGGCCGGTCATTATCTCACGAGTGTGATGGAGGCAACTATAGAGCGCCAGCCAGAATGATATTGAGGGTGCGCGATCGCGCACCCTCAAATCTTGGTATAGCAACCGCTTTCAGCAGTTAGGGGCTAGGGGCTAGGGGCTAGGGACTAGGGAAAGAAGGGATAGAGAATCAATGGTTTCATGAATTCAGAACGTCCTAACTGCCAAGAAGGTTGCTATATCTAAAAATTAGCTTCAACATTTACAAAATTAATCAAAATTAATATTTATTTGTAGATAAAAAATATTTTTACCTTTTCCTTTTGCCTTTCGCGTTTTATCGTTTGCCAGATTGCAAGTTGACGCCCCATCACCCCCAACTCCTTTCCACGTAGGAAACAGAGTAAGAGACGGAGGTCGCCCACTGCGACTAAGCTTTACTCAAGTCCAGGGTTGGGCTCTAGACCCCACTGGTGTTTTAGAAAATGGCGATACATAGTTTCTCGCAGCATCATCTGTTCGTAGAGCTTGATTAAAAACTCCTGAGCTTGTTCGCGACTCATTTGGTTAACCTGTGTTTGGAAAGAGCACAGGCTGAATTGTTGTTCCAAAGAGAGTTCTATGGGCTGGTTCATAGCTGAATCCTCAGATGAATAGAGTGATACGGTAGCAAAAACCTAGATTAACCAGAGTTGTGACTTTTTCCAGCGATCGCCAGTTAGTTTCAGGACACCCCTGATTAGATCGTTTAGCTCTACCTACATATTACAGAAGGTAACAATTATTTGACAAATTTACCATCTTTCTTTTGAAAGACTTCAAATATCTAGATGATAAATGCAAAATTTAGGTTCCTTCCGTTCAGATATATAAATCTAGTCCTTTGTCAAGAGTAATAATGCTCATTATGAACCAATTTTGGTAGTCCTTTCCCGTTTTCACTATCTTTCATCAGAGAATATTCGTCAATCCTTTCTCTAAAAGGATTTAGTTATGAGTAGAGGCATCTAATTAAACCTAAAATACCCACTTTCTTCTTTGTTGCTTCTTCTTAGTTGGAGGCAGGTTCTGGGAAGGGAACAGTCGGCACCAAATCTTGCGGGCCCTGCGATCGCACAGAACTGTCTGCACTATTCTCCTCCGAGCTTGGCGGCAACAGTTCCGGCTCTGGCTCCGGCTGCGGACTGGGTTCTAAGGCAGGCTCTAGCGGAGCTTCTGGAAATAAAGGAGCATCAGCAGGGGGAGCGATCGCGGCTGGTGGCTCAGAGGGCTGAGGCGGCTCTGGTGGTAAAGGTGCAACTTCTGGAACTGGTGCAGGTTTAGGGGCAATCGCAGCTTCTGACGGAAATTCCCGTTGAGGTTCAGGAGTATAGGGTTGCGCCTGCTCAGGCTCAGGTTCAGGAGCAAATGATTCTACCTGCTCAGGTTTAGGCTCAGGTTTAGGCTCAAGCTCAGGCTCGAGTTTAGGCTCAAAAGATTTAGGAACTGGTGTTGGGGAGGATTCGATAGTGGGGGCAGATGCAGTATTTGGTTGCTCCGTAAGGCTTTCAGAGTTGCCTTTCGGAGGTTTATGCAATTGCAGAGAGACTGTAGGGCGGCTCTCGACAGAGGGTTCACCGAATAAAGGCGCAGAGGGATCTTGACTGCGAAATTCTGGGTGCAGGGAATTCTCAAAGAGCATTAAGGAACGATCCCCTGGAAACTGCTTGTTCATAGCGATCGTGCCACTATAACGACGCGCCAAGTCAAAACCGATCCAACCAGCTAGCGCTGCCGTAAACACAAACAGGAACAGAATAAAGGATGAAGAAGGTAAAACAGGTAATTCGGCATTTTCTGCTAGCTTTTTCTTCCTTTCTAATAACTGCTGCGCCTCCAAAAAAGCCAGCCAATCTTCTATTGTCTGGGGGCGGTTGCGAGCATCCATTTCCAGGCCTCGCAGAATAGTTTGCTCAATGGCTGGACTAAGTTGGGATTGGAATTGGCGCAAGGGAAATAGGGGAATGCGATCGCGTAGGGGAGCCGCCACAGGCGCTTCCCCCGCCAGCAAGTAGTAAAAGGTGGCAGCCAAACCGTAGATATCGCTGGCTGGAGTCAACTGATTGGCGATTTGGGTTTTCCCTAAACCTGAGCTCGATGAATTGAAGCTGGAAAAGTTATCCCCCTTTTTCTCCTCTCCTTGGAAGAGATACTGCTCAATTGGCGCGTACCCAGGCGATAGAAAACTGGTGTGGGTTTGCTTCATACCGGAGGTAAACTCGCGGGCAATGCCGAAATCAATCAGCATCACTAACCCAGTCCCCGATCGCCGGATAATGTTTTCTGGTTTGATATCTCGGTGTACTAAGCCGCTTTGGTGAAGCGTACTTAGAGCGGAGGCAATTTGCCCAATGTAGTGCAGGGCTTCGGTTTCTGGTAAGGGCTGACCCGATTCTACCAATTGAGCTAGAGTTTGGCCAGGAATATAGTCCATGACAATAAAAGACAACCCTGCTTCGTCAAAAAAGTCTAGCATCCGCACGATGTTAGGATGCTGACACCAGGAAAGACGCTTGGCTTCTGCAACAAATTGCGCCTGAAATTTCTCAAAATCAGGGTGTTGATACAGGCTTTCGTTCAGGGTTTTGAGTACGACTGTTTGAGCGAGATAGGTGTGGGTGGCTCGGTAGGTAATCCCGAACCCTCCTATACCCAAAATGTCGTCTATCCTGTATTTGCCGTCTTGAAGGACTGTTCCTGGCGTTAAGTTCATATTTCTTAAAAACCCATTTCCCAACTTATGCTATCGCTTTTTTAGTATTTCACTCCACTCAACTATAAGAAGGGGCTAGGGGCTAGGGGCTAGGGGCTAGGGAAAGAAGGGAAAGAGGGGAAAGAGGGGGAAGAGGGGGAAGAGGGGGAAGAATGGGAAGAATGGGAAGAAGAGAATAGAATCAGCGAGTTTGGTGGAACTCAGAACATCTTAAACGATGAAAGCGGTTGCTATAACACTGGGAGTTGCCCTAATCGACGAAAGCGGTTGCTATATCACCATAAGGTAAAGCCCCGCAGGATAGTTATATTATCCCTGCGGGGCTTTAGTTTTGAAGTGGCGATCGCCGCTGGAAGTTCGATCGGGGAGGTTCTACAATCGATCGGTTCATGAACTAAAAAGAACAGATAAAATATGTCATTTTTAAACCTAAATAATCAACAGCAAGTAACAATCCGCACCCTTAACAACCAAACAACAAACAAACAACAAATGTGTTTACCAGCAAAGACACCAACATTTATTGTTTCGCCCTGCTTCTACAGCATCATCCGCGCTCAACAGAGCAGGTGTGATTATCATTTTTGTATGAAGATTGAAGCTATAGACTAGCGATCGCCCCTATCACCTATCCCAACCACACTGGATGTGACAATAAAGCCGCAAACGGTTGTTTTCCTCGCAACTGATTTGACAGCGGCAAATGCCCTCTCGGAGCACTCAAATCCCAGATAAACTCATTTGGGTAACGAGTCCAATTATTCCCCTGCTTCCACCCAATTTGCGGCCAAAACTTATCCCAATTTTTGCCCACAGCTAGCCAAATTTCCCGCTGTACTGAAAAGCCAAACTTACCCTCTGAGTGAACTAGCCATAGCAGATTAATTGTTTGCAAATCTGCCGCCGGTAAACTTTCAATCTGAGTAAAATACAACCACTTTCTCTTGATCGCCGTCTCTCCGGCTAATTCACACATCTTTTCCAATGTCAAGCGATCGGCTTCTTGAAATTCCTGCTTAGCTAGCAATTGTTGTAACAAAGTGTAATCAATCCCAGAATGCGATCGCAACGGTACGACACCTGTAGGAAAATGAGTCTGGAGAAAGTCTGCCGCCTTCGGCAAATTAGCGTTATACAAAATTTGGTAAGCCTTACCATCCACCATCGTCGGAGGTGATAGCTTACGCTCTAGTAAAAATTCCATTAACACATCCAAACTGCCCTCGGCTATCTGTTGCAGCAGTTGCAGTTGATTTTTTTCGGAACCAGACCTTAATTTAGAACTGAGTTCTGTTATATTCGGCGATGCTTCTGGCGTAGAGGTAGTAGTCGAGTCAATCATAAAGAGCTTGCATCAGCTATCAGCTTTCAGCTATCTGCTTTCAGCTAAAATGTAGTTCGATCTCATTGTACAATAGCTTTTAAATCCCTGTTAATAATTTAACAGGAGTTACCGATTAAATCTCAAACTCCAATCCCCCATACTCCCTTAAGAAGGGGCTAGGGGCTAGGGGCTAGGGGCTAGGGGAAGAAGGGGCTAGGGGCTAGGGGCTAGGGGCTAGGGAAAGAAGGGAAAGAAGGGGAAGAAGGGAAGAAGAGAAGAAGGGGAAGAAGGGGAAGAGGGTAAGAGAGTCAATAGTTTGGGCCATGAGGTAGTGTCTTAACCGTTGTGGCGGTTGCTAGATCGCAATTTTATTGATAAAAGTTAACTTTTATCTGTACAGCTCTTCCCCAAAATACGGTTAATTAGGGCAGTTGTAGAACTAGGAATCTCGACTTCGATCAAACAAATCTCACAGCCGATAGCTTGTGCGACTGGGGCTTCCGGCAAAGTTTCAATTAGGTAGTCACCGCCTTTAACATAAATATTTGGCTTCAGCCTCTCTATCAATTTATTAGCCGTAGGATCGGCAAAAATTACCACTGCTGCTACTGGTTTTAATGCCGCCAATACTTCTGCCCGCTGCCTTTCCGGTACAATGGGGCGGGAAGGAGAACCAAGCTGTTGCGGTTTGATAGCTTGGACGCTAGCATCGCTATTTAAACCTACTACGAGCGATCGCCCCAAAGCTTTCGCCGCCTGCAAATATCGGACATGACCCGCGTGGATAATATCAAAGCAGCCATTAGTAAACACCAAAGGTCGCCACAGCAGGGGGTCAGCAGCGATCGCATCCTCAAGTTCCGTCAAAGTATAAACACCTGAAATCATGCAATTCTAGACATTAGATTTCCAATTGGCAGTGCCAAAACTAAATTTAGGGCAATTGATTTTAAATTTTAGATTATTCCTTCCCATAAATTTAAACTTCGGGCATCCAACGAGATCGAATCAGCGATCGCAACTTTTGATAACGGCCAACCCCCAGACTTCCCACCTCGATTCTCTTGTCCAGCTCACTCTCCTAATCAATTACTATAAGACAGGGGATACTTTAGCCCCTCCTTCTTTAAACCGTCGGTGCAGGGTCAACGATCGCGCGTGGGAGTATCTCATTTTTGATAAAGACCAAAGACCTAACCCCCAGCCCCCTTCCTTAAAAGGGAAGGGGGAGAAACAAACAAACAAAGAAATTTCCCCTCCCCTGGTAGAGGAGGGATAGGTTAGATTGCGTAAGTCCGATGTATCCCAAAGGGGATGTAAGCCCGTAGCAAACATAATCTATTTTGGTGGAAAATAACCTAACTCATTAAGCAGAATCTAAATGAAAGCAACTAATAGCCGTCAAATTTCCTCTATGGCCGCTCGGACTTTAAAAGTAGTCGGTATTATATTGATTTTGTCCGCCGTATTCGACTGCTTAATCCTGTCGATTCCCAACGAATCCTCTGATTTTCTCACTAGAGGCTGGCAAATTGCCTTAACAACTCAAGTAGTTGACCGAGGAATTCTGCCCATGACAGGTATTGCCCTTCTATTTACAGGTTTTTGGGTTGACAGCAGTTCGGGAATTGTCCATGAACCCCGCAACATTGGCCTCGACCTCAGATTTTGGGCAATCTTGTTTTCCAGCTTAGTCGGGCTATTCTACCTGCTGGTAGTTCCCGTCCACCTCAACAATACTCGCCTAGAAGTCACAGAAAGTCTTGCTCAGATCGATCGCGAAGCCACCGCCGCCGAAAATCAACTTAATGCCCAGCTTAGCAGCGATCAATTCAAAACTCAGATCGAACAACTCAAAAGCCAACGCCGCAGCCAAATCACCAGCGTACTTGGCGACGAACAAAAATTGCAGGAGGTACTCCAGAACCCACAAACCCCACCAGAGTTAAAAAAATTACTTCAAGAGGCTAAAAGTAACCCCAAAGCCCTGGAAACATTTCTCGACCAGCAAGCCCAATCTCTGCCAACCCAGGCGATTAAAGAGATTACCACCCGCAAACAGCAAAAAGAAAAAGAGATCAGAACGCGATCGCGTAACTCCAGCCTACAAACTGGTATTAACAGTTTACTCTTAGCGATCGGCTACATTACTATTGGCTGGACTGGATTAAGAAGTATGGGGATTTTGCGAGCCGGTCGTCGCAAAGCTTAAAGTAACCCGGATGGCAGCACGAAAATTAGGGCATCCTGAAAACTCGTCACCAGCCTAGCATTGCCCTCACTGAAAGCTTGGAATGTTCTCAATTTATATTCTGACTTACAACGAAGAAATTGACATCGCCGCTTGCATTGAATCGGCGATTCTGTCGGATGACATCATTGTAATTGACTCTTTCAGCACCGATCGCACCATTGAAATAGTCCGCCGCTATCCCGTGCAAATCGTGCAACACGCCTTTGAAACTCACGGGAAGCAGCGGACTTGGATGCTAGAAGAAGTACCCACTAAATACGAATGGGTTTACATTCTCGAAGCAGATGAACGGATGACCTCAGAACTTTTTAATGAATGTTCTGAAGCTATAAAAAATCAGAACTACATCGGTTATTATGTCGCAGAGCGGGTAATATTTATGGAGCGGTGGATTCGCCGCAGCACGCAATATCCTCGCCATCAAATGCGCCTATTTCGCAAAGATAAAGTCCGGTTTGGGGATTACGGTCACGCCGAACGAGAAATTTGCGACGGCCCTACTAGCTTTTTAAAAGAAACCTATCCGCACTATACCTGTAGCAAAGGTATTTCCCGCTGGATTGAGAAACACAATCGCTATTCTACTGACGAAGCCGCAGAAATTTTACGCCAATTAGAAGCGGGTAAAGTCAATTGGTGGGATTTGTTTTTTGGGGCCACTGAAGTAAACAGGCGTAGAGCTTTAAAGGACATCTCTTTGCGTTTGCCTTTAAGACCGTTAGTGCGCTTTTTCTATATGTATTTTTTGCTGGGTGGGTTTCTGGATGGTCAACCGGGATTTGCTTGGTGTACGCTACAAGCTTTCTATGAATATCTAATATCAATTAAAGTTTGGGAAATGAGAAATATGCCTTTGCCAAAGTTAGATGCTAGTGGTAAACAGCTTTCTGGCGAAGAAACTAAGTTAGAATTGCAGAGGAAAGAACCGCAATCAAATCCATCGGTTTTTTAATCCATCGGCAAATGTTTTCTTTAGTACCTAGCCTCCATTTTATTAGGCGATCGCTCTTTTTTCCTTAGCGCGATCGCATCATTTTTTGTGTTGCGCCGCAAAGCCAGCGACCAAACGGAACTATCAACAAGAACATTCATAAAGAAACCGGGTTTTTTGACGAAAATACTTCGTTGTTACCCACATATTGCAGGAGGCAGGAGGCAGGAGGAAAATTCAATAGTAGACATGGTTTGGGCGATCGATAATGTCCTAATCGTTGTGGCGGTTGCTATACGATCTCAAAAACCCGGTTTCTGGGTAAAGTTGAGCCAAATTGTCATCAACCATGTGAGAATAAATTTTAACACTTAGCACAAATTTAATATATTGTTAGTATAAAATTGGTTAACTTTTGTACCCCAGACCAACCAGAACCAGAAGGGGCAAGCCAAGTCAGTTAAAATTGCTTGAAGTAATAACTATCCAGGGTAACTAAAGTTTATGCACCTGAGCGAACTGACTCATCCGAATCAACTGCACGGTCTATCCATTAACCAATTGCAGCAGATTGCGCGGCAAATTCGAGAAAAACATTTAGAAACAGTAGCGACTAGCGGCGGCCACCTCGGTCCCGGATTAGGAGTCGTCGAACTAACGATCGCACTTTACCAGACTCTAGACCTCGATCGCGATAAAGTCCTCTGGGATGTCGGCCACCAAGCCTACCCTCACAAATTGCTAACCGGTCGCTACGATCGCTTTCATACTCTACGCCAAAAAGACGGCGTTGCCGGCTACCTCAAACGCTGCGAAAGTAAATTCGACCATTTCGGTGCCGGTCACGCTTCCACCAGCATCTCCGCCGGTTTAGGTATGGCCCTCGCGCGGGACATGAAAGGCGAAAACTTTAAAGTTGTAGCCGTAATTGGTGACGGCGCATTAACTGGTGGTATGGCCCTAGAAGCCATCAACCACGCCGGCCACTTGCCGAAAACTAACTTATTAGTCGTTCTCAACGACAACGAAATGTCAATTTCGCCCAATGTCGGCGCAATCCCCCGGTATCTCAACAAAATGCGCCTCAGCGCACCAGTTCAGTTTCTCAAGGATAATCTAGAGGAACAATTCAAGCACATTCCCTTCGTTGGCGAGACTTTCACCCCAGAAATGGAACGGCTAAAAGAAGGGATGAAACGGTTAGCAGTACCGAAAGTTGGCGCTGTCATTGAAGAATTGGGCTTTACTTATATGGGGCCAGTGGACGGCCACAATTTGGAAGAATTGATTGCGACTTTCAAACAAGCACATACAATACAAGGGCCCGTATTGGTTCATGTCGTGACAGTGAAGGGCAAAGGATATGCGATCGCAGAAAAAGACCAAGTAGGCTATCATGCCCAAAACCCCTTTAACTTAGCCACTGGCAAAGCCATACCCTCCAACAGACCCAAGCCTCCCGCCTACTCAAAAGTCTTTGCCCACGCCCTGATCAAACTAGCAGAAGATAACCCCAAAATTGTTGCTATTACTGCGGCAATGGCAACGGGAACTGGCCTGGATAAATTTCAGGAAAAACTGCCTAAACAATACATCGACGTTGGCATCGCCGAACAACACGCCGTTACTTGTGCCGCTGGATTAGCCTGCGAAGGAATTAGACCCGTTGTCGCCATTTATTCTACCTTTTTGCAAAGAGCCTATGACCAAATAGTTCACGATGTTTGCATCCAAAAGTTACCAGTTTTCTTCTGTTTAGACCGGGCAGGAATCGTCGGTGCCGACGGCCCAACTCATCAGGGAATGTACGATATTTCTTACTTGCGGTGTTTGCCAAATATGGTATTAATGGCACCAAAAGACGAAGCCGAATTGCAGCGGATGATTGTTACTGGTATTAATCATACTTCCGGCCCGATTGCGATGCGTTATCCTCGTGGCAATGGTTACGGCGTTCCCCTGATGGAAGAAGGATGGGAAGAATTGCCCATTGGTAAAGGTGAAATTCTGCGCCAAGGCGACGACGTACTCATGCTTGGTTATGGATCGATGGTACAACCAGCAATGCAGGCGGCTGAGATTTTGAGCGAACATGGTATTGAAGCAACAGTCGTAAATGCGCGTTTTGCTAAGCCTTTGGATGAGGAATTAATATTACCTCTAGCTCACAAGATTGGGCGGGTTATAACTTTGGAAGAAGGCTGTGTAATGGGCGGCTTTGGTTCAGCAGTAGCGGAATCTTTATTAGATCGAGATATTGCAGCCAAGGTGATCCGAATTGGTGTACCTGATGTGTTAGTAGATCACGCTACTCCCGAACAATCTTTTACAGAATTGGGTCTGAATCCAGCTCAAATTGCAGAGCGCGTGCGGGCAAGTTTCAGCTCGAAGTTATCAACAGTTAGCGTCTAGTTAGCTATAATTGTAACGCCGCCCTCTGGGCGGTGATTTAAATGCCCAGAGGGCGGCGTTACGACAATTTGAATAAGAGAGAAAATTAACCATGACTGAAACAAAAACAACTCGGACTGTAAGGCGCGGCAGATTATTTCCTGAAATCCAGTGGTCAGAAGAAAAGAAAGCTGAGTGGCGAGCTCAAAGAAAAGAAATTCGCCAGCGTTGCAAAGTAGTTTTCGATCGCCTTCAACCTGAGTTGATTAAAACACACTATAACTGGTATATGGCAGTTGAACCCGATAGTGGCGATTATTTCATTGCAGACGATGAAGAAGTCGTGACAAAGATGGCGCATGAGAAACATTCCCATGCTAAAATTCACGTTTTTCGGATTAATGAGACAGGAGTTTGTGGAACGATATGATAGAGGGCTGGTTTGGTGATGAGGATGAGCTATTTTTTGAAATAGATTTAATTGCTGTTGATGGTCTAGCACTACCCGTTGATGTATGGCTGGATACGGGATTTTCGGGCTGGTTAGCTATTAACAACCAGGATTTGCAGGGGCTTAATTGGTCTTATTTGCGTCAGGACACTATGCGAACAGCACAGGGAGAGTTTGATTTCGATATTTATGTAGGAAAGGTACGAATAGATGGACAAGAGTTTGATATTCCCGTTCATGTTGGTGATGGAGTTCCGGAAATTTTACTTGGTAGGCAATGGCTGAAAACTCGGCGGTTAGTAGTCGATATTCCTTCAGGTGTGTTAACCTTGGGAGCAAGTTGAAATGCGATCGCGAAATTTAGTTCAGAAAGATATGTTAAATTACAAAGTATAGTACCACCTGAGATCGAGGAGAATCAACTATGACTGAGACGAAAACAAATCGTACTGTCCGGCGAGGCCGATTATTTCCTGAAATCCAGTGGTCACAAGAAAAGAAAGCCGAGTGGCGAGCTGAAACAGAAGACATTTACCAGCGTTGCAAAGTAGTTTTCGATCGCCTTCAACCTGAGTTGATTAAAACACACTATAACTGGTATATGGCTGTTGAGCCTGATAGTGGCGATTATTTCATTGCGAAGGAAGAAGAAGTAGTGACAAAGATCGCGAAAGAGAAACATCCCAACACTAAACTGCACGTTTTTCGGATTAACAAGACAGGAGCTTACGGCACAATATGATAGAGGGAAAGTTTGGTGATGAGGATGAACTTTTTTTTGAAATTGAGTTAATAGCTGCTAATAGCTTAGAGTTACCAGTTGATGCCATGCTAGATACAGGTTTTTCAGGCTGGTTAGCGATAGAAAATCAGGATTTAGAAGGCCTTGATTGGATTTACGTTAAGCAGCAAATGATGCGGACAGCTAAGGGAGAATTCAATTTCAAGCTTTATGCAGGAAAGGTACGAATAGATGGACAAGAGTTTGATATTCCCGTTCATGTTGGTGATGGAGTTCCGGAAATTTTACTTGGTAGGTAATGGCTGAAAACTCGGCGTTTGATAGTTGATATGGCATTAGGTATATTAACATTGGGAGCAAGTTGAAGTGGGAGCGAACTAAAGTTTTTTTCAACTATATAAGTGTAGGACTTACGCACAGAATAACTAAAAAATCACCCTTTAAGATTGCTTGAATGCGTAGGATAAGCAGTCAAAAGCATCGAAATGATATCCAACGCCAATGACAGAAAATAGTAGTGAGTGCGTAAGTCCTAAATAGCTTGCAGACAGACTCTAGATAATGGCAAAATTTGTGGCATTAATTAAACTTGCCGAAATTCCGTTCACAGAGGCAAGCAGTTCATTGGTACTCGCCAACCGAATTAAGGCAGCATTATTGCCCTGAGTAATACTCAGATCGAAGAAACTTAAACCATTACTTAATCCGATCAAATCTTGACCTGTTTGAAAGTCCAAAATAGTATCGCTTCCTTCTCCAATCACTAAAGCGAAAATATCATTTCCGCTACCTCCCAACAGAGAATCATTGCCCTCATCGCCTTTCAACAAGTCATTATTAGCACCACCAATCAGATAATCATCATCTTTACCGCCGTAAAGAGTATCATTACCAACATAGCCGTTGAGTGTATCTTGGCCTTCATTGCCATAAAGGAAGTCATCGCCCAAACCGCCGCACATTTGGTCTTGCCCGCCCGCAGTACCGACGGCAAGGGGACTGCCTGTATCCCCGTAGATGGTATCATTGCCATCACCACCGCAAAGAGTGTCATTTCCTTCATCGCCGAAAAGTAAATCGTCTCCTAAATCCCCTACGGCGATGTCATTGCCTTTGCCGCTCTGTACTGTATCATTTCCATCACCGCCTGAAAGAGTATCTTCACCTTCTTCCCCGTTGAGGTAGTCATTGCCAGTACCGCCAAAAAGTAAATCTTGTCCTGTTGAATCGAGGTTAGAGGGGTCAAGAGTGCCGCCATAAAGGGTGTCATTACCTTCATTGCCAAGTAAGGTATCGTTACCTTTGTCGCCAAAAATCAGGTCGTCATCTTTGCCACCGATCGCGATATCGTTATCTTTACCTGCGAAGATGGCATCGTTGCCTGCATTACCGTTGAGGTAGTCATTGCCTTCATTTCCCAGCAATAAATCGGGGTCTACGTCGGGGCCAATGGGGATAATGTTAGGAAATCCGCCATAAATATTGTCGTTTCCTGCTTGACCAAGGAGGCGATCGCTACCATCTAATCCATTAATGCTGTTATTGGCATTATCGCCGATGATGTCGTCGTTGCGATCGCTGCCATTGAGTATATTCTCGACTGCATTTGGGCCGGGAATATCACTTAAGCTAGGGAAGGTTATCTGTTTGCAAATGCAATCAGGGTCTTGAGGTTCTGGAGTTGGAGTTGGAGTATTTGTCGGAGTTGGGGTTGGAGTATTTGTCGGAGTTGGGGTTGGAGTATTTGTCGGAGTTGGTGTAGGAGTTCCTGTCGGAGTTGGTGTAGGAGTTCCTGTTGGAGTTGGTGTGGGAGTTCCTGTTGGAGTTGGTGTGGGAGTTCCTGTTGGAGTTGGTGTGGGAGTTCCTGTTGGAGTTGGGGTTGGAGTTCCTGTTGGAGTTGGAGTTCCTGTTGGGGTTGGAGTTCCTGTTGGGGTTGGAGTTGGCGTTGGTGTTGGAGTTGGTGTGGGAGTTCCTGTTGGAGTCGGGGTTGGAGTTGGCGTTGGTGTCTGCAAGTCGTCATTTGCGATCGCGCCAATGCCAGTCGCTTTTGCTATAGTCGCATTAGTAGGAGTGCTGAGATTAACATTAAATGTTTCGTCAGCTTCAAAATTAGTATCGCCATTGACAGCAATAGTAATGGTTTTTGTGGTTTCTCCTGCGGCAAAAGTGACGCTTCCTGTGGCCGCTGTATAATCGCTGTCACCAATAGTAGCAGTGCCGTCAGACGTAGCGTAATTAACGCTGACTGCTTGGGAACTAGCATTATTTAAGCTAACAGTAAATACAGCATTCGTAGCGCCGCTGTTGCCTTCTGTAACCGTGATATCGTTAATGCTGATACTAGGTTCGGTAGATTGAGTATCATCATTAGTAATAGTGCCAATGCCAATCGCTTTGCTAATAGTCGCATTGGTAGGAGTGCTGAGATTGACATTAAATGTTTCGTCAGGTTCAAACTTAGTATCGCCGTTGACAGCAATATTAATGGTTTTTGTGGTTTCTCCTGCGGCAAAAGTTACGCTTCCTGTGGCTGCTGTATAATCGCTGTCAGTAGTGGTAGCAGTAGCGTCTGATGTGGCGTAATTAACAGTAACAGGTAAATTAGAAACGGCTGAAAGAGTAGCAGTAAAAGCAGCATTAACAGTACCAGAATTTCCCTCAGTGACAACTACATCATTGATAGAAATGCTAGGACTATCATCATTGGTAATAGTCGCGGTGGCAGTGCTTGTGGTGACTGTAGAACTTTCCGGCGCTGCTGTCAAATTCGGATTAGACAAAGTGGCAATAATTGTCTCATCAGCTTCACCTAATGTTTCTCCCAAAACATCAACAGTAATGGTTTTGCTTGTCTCGCCAGCGGCAAAGGCGATCGTTCCTGTTGCCGTATTAGCGCCATTTCCATTGATATTGATATTGTTGTAGTCTGCGCCGTTAGTAGCCGTGCCTGCGATCGCATAATCTACTGTACTCGCTACCCCAACACCGCCGCTGCGGGTGACAGTGTAGGTCACAGTTTGACTGCCAGAGTTGCCTTCAGTTAGAACACCTGTAGCGGGATTTGTCAGCGCGATCGCATAGGAAATTGCATCGTTGTCTGTAATTGTCACCGTAGCATTACTATTAGTAGTATCTATGGTGTAATTGCCAGTACCTAAATTCAGTCGCAGCGTCTCTCCAATCTCAGGAATAGTATCATCAACCGGGGTGAGAGTAACATCAACAAAAGCTTGTCCGTTGGGAATAGTGACAGGAAAGGTACTGCTAAGATTGTAGTCAGCAGCAACAGCGGTGCTACTGCCATCAATGGCGAGATTAACTGTTAAATTACCTAACGTGCTACCAGTGCGACTAATGCGAAAAGTACCTGTACTTCCACCTTCAATAGCTGTACTCGTTGGGGCCGTAATGCTGACGGTTTGCTGTAGTTCAAAAGCACCAATGTCAGCAGCGCTGCCAGAAGGTCTTGTTAAGTTACGCTGATCGGTAGTAGGTGCGATCGCGTTACCCGCATCGATCGCGGGACTGCCTGCATTCAGTGCGTGCGTTTGTGTAAGGCCGCCGTTACTTGCCAGCGCTGCCAGATTTGGATTGATGGGAGTGCCAGCAGTACCTACTTGGTCGTTATTCGTGCCATTCGTGAAGTTACTACCAGTACCGTCTCCAATTAAATTATTGCCCTCACTGGTAAAAAATGTGCCGTCTACATCGGGGTTTAACGGAGCCGTATTCCCAGCAATAATCGTGTTACGGACATTTGCCGTAGCAGTGTTGAAGATTCCCCCGCCTTGGTTAGTTGCACTATTGAGAGTAAGAGTGCTGCTTCTTAGATCCAGCGTGCCACCATTTCTGATCGCACCGAACTGGGCTGCCGTGTTCGCAGAAAACGTGCTGTTGGTAATGGTTGCCGGGCCGCTGTTGACAATACCGCCGCCGTTTTGTGCGGCTTGATTGCCATTGAACGTGCTGTTAGTGACACTCAATGGCTGAGTGGCATCGTTTCTGATCGCACCGCCATCAGCCGCCGAAATGTTGTTAGTAAAAGTGCTGTCGGTAATGCTTAATAGTTCGCCGCCGCCTCTGTGGAAAATCGCGCCACCACCGTCGGTGTTTTGGGAAGCGTTGCCCCTAAACGTGCTGCCAGTAATGTTTACTGCACCGCTATCGATCAAGATAGCACCACCGCCTTGGCTAGCTGCCGTAGCTGTATTTTCGATGAAACTGCTGTTAACAATGGTTAAAATACCGCCACCGTTTCTGATCGCGCCGCCGCCCGAACCATTAGCGGTATTGGCCTCAAAGGTGGAACTCGTTATTGTCACCGTGCCGCCATTGTTGAAGAGAGCACCTCCTGTCCCAGCGGTATTACTGGAGAAGTTAACGTTGGTGAGGTTCAGGGTGACACCGAAGCCGTTATTAATGCCGCCAGTTCCATTAGCAAACGTGAGGTTAGAAATACTAACAGGGCCGTTAGCAGTGCTAAGTATCTGTACTGCGCTATTACCAACTGTCAAGTTACCTACCCCAGGGCCGTTCAGAGTAACGCTTTCATTAATGGTTGGTAGCGTTGCAGCGAGGGTAATTATGCCAGTAATGCCAGTCAGGTCAATAGTGTCGTTAGTATTGTTAAAAACAATAGCGGCCAGATCGGCATTTACGGGTGTATTGGTATTGAGAGAAGTAATTGCTTCGCGCAGAGTGATCGTACCGTCAACAGCAATAGTATCTGCTGTGCTATTTACATTAATAGTTGTCAGTACAGAGGTGTAAGCTGCGATCGCATCTTGGCTGAATGCCAAAGGTGTCTCAATCGAACCAATTGTTACTTCTAAATCCCAATCACCACCTAATGCAGCACTCCCTGTAAGACTTTTGGAGGCGGCGATATCTGCACCCGTAAGTTGATTGAGGCGAGAGATAAAATTTTTCCCTTCTATTTGGGCCGCTACGTTGCAACCATAAAGAAGGATGTCAGCGTTGGTAGTTAAAGCATTTTTCCACTGTTGAAACTGACTAGCGTATACGTCTAAATTGTGAGAATTTAGCTGAATTGCCCCCAGTTGCAAACTTCCAGGGCCGCCGTGAGAAACGATGTGAATGGCAGAAATATTAGTGCAGCTAGCAAGTAACTGTGTAATTTGCTCGACTCCATCTTCCGTCGCGTCCAGTATAAATACTTCTTTTCCTGGTTCCGCACTCTGTGCAAGACTTTGGTAATCTTCAACGGTAGAGTCAATAAAAACTATTTGTGTATTGTTCATGATGAGTTTTCCTGATAGATGCAAATGGGATCGATTATGACTTTTCCCAGTAAATACAAATACAGCCAGATGAAGAGGACTTATGCACGCCGAGATCAGAAACCTGGCTTATTCGTAAATTTCTAGCGCGAAACCAATGATTTTTCTGAGAATCACGGTTTCTGTGCGAAGTCCTAATCAAATAGCGATCGCCTTGCCAACAATACAAATTAGTATTGAAAAATAACCATTAACTTGACAGTAATGGCTGAGCTAAATATATGAGCGGCAAAACGAAATACTTGAGTCATCGCCTGACTTAAAGTCCAAGGACAACAACTAGAACAAATTCGTTCCCAATTCTAGTAAAAATATCTGTAAGGCAAGCATTCCGGCAGTAAATCTCTGCCTCTAACCAATAACTTATCAGCGGTTATGCTTCGCCCCTACAAAATTGGGATGCTACCCTGGATCTATCCCTGGCAACATTGGGGAAGTAGTGCTAATATGGCATGATTAGGTTTGTCTGTGATATTTTTAAGTTCCCTTCACGTCTATGACCTCCCAAAGCACTCAAGTTTCACCTGTCATCTGGAAAGAAGACCGCGTATATCTCATTGACCAAAACCGACTTCCCAGCGAGTATACAGTTGTCGAAATTAGCTGCTGTGAAGATATGGCCGAGGCGATTAAGACCATGATTGTCCGAGGTGCTCCGGCAATTGGTATTGCGGCGGCCTACGGCATTTATTTAGGCGCAAGAGAAATTGAAACTACTGACCGCGATCAATTTTTAACTAAACTCGAAGCAATCGGTGAGTTATTAGCTGCAACTCGTCCTACTGCTGTTAATTTGTTTTGGGCAATATCGCGAATGCTAAAAACTGCCCGTCAAACTAGCGGTTCTGTGGAACAAGTGCAACAAGCATTGTTAGAAATGGCGAAAACCATTCATGCAGAAGATTTGCAAACTTGCAAAGATATCGGCGATAAAGGTTTAGAAGTATTGCCAAAAACACCGGAAAAACTAACTCTTTTGACTCACTGCAATGCTGGTGGTTTAGCAACTGCTGGTTATGGTACAGCTTTGGGTGTAGTGCGTTCCGCATGGCGAGATGGAAGATTAGCAAGAGTTTTTGCTGATGAAACTCGCCCCCGCCTTCAAGGTGCAAAATTAACAACTTGGGAATGCGTGCAAGAAGGGATTCCGGTCACTTTAATTAGTGATAATATGGCCGCTCATTGCATGAAACAAGGTTTAATTCATGCTGTAGTTGTCGGTGCTGACAGAATTACAGCTAATGGCGATGCTGCTAATAAGATTGGCACTTATAGTTTAGCAATTGTTGCCAAGGCTCATAACATCCCATTTTTTGTAGCTGCGCCGCTATCTACAATTGATTTCGCATTATCAAATGGCGATCTGATTCCGATTGAGGAACGCGATCCTGTTGAGCTTTATCAAGTGGGTAATACGCGGATTTGTCCGGTAGGAGTAGAGTTTTATAATCCGGCTTTTGATGTTACGCCTGCTGAATTAATTACAGCAATTATTACAGAGTATGGCGCAGTTCCTCCTGGGGAGTTAAAACAGTTTCAGGCTAAGCAATTAGTTTAATTGTTAACTGTTAACTGTTAACTGTTATAATGGTACAGTTTAAATGTAGGGTGGGCATTGCCGCACATAATCTTTAATTATTAGCCGATATTCATCGCCGGCAATGCCCACCTTACAAATTAGTTTACATAGTATGGCACTCAACCACTTGTTCAATCGGATTTCTATAAGACTCAGAAATGCTTATAGCTACTGCAATCGGCAAATCAAAGCTATTTTAATGGCTCTGATGACAGTTTTTTTCACTACAACCAGTCATTCCCAATTAGAAAAAGAAGCGATTAACGCCAAGGAATCACAAGGAATACAATATATTTGGGCTATGAATATAGCTCAGCAAGGTTATTATGCAGAGAATGGTGATTTTACGGATACTATTCCCAACTTGGGGAGTAGCATCCCAACTCAAACTGCCAATTATAACTACTCAATAAGCAAGGGGAACCAAGCCGTATTTAATTATGCCACAGCGCGAGAACCAAACCTAAAAAGTTTTGTAGGCGGAGTCTTTTTGGTAGGTGATGAAATCCAAACAATTTTATGCCAAGCTAATGTTGCAGATACGACTAAACCTGCTAATCCAATTAATGACAATGGCGTTTTACTCTGCGGTGTTAATACTACAGAAGTAAGCAATTCACCGCTGCGCTCAAACGCTAGACAGTCTGTTTCATCAATGAACCGCGCTCAGCAAGCTTACTATGCAGAAAATGGTATTTTTACAGCTTCCCTTGCAAAACTAGGAATTGGTATTAGGGCTCAAAATCCTAATTACAACTACTCAATTAGCCTCAGCAACGAAGCTGTATTTAGTTATGGAATTTCACGGGAATCAGACCTATATAGTTATGTAGGGGGTGTATTTTTAGTAAGAGATGTTAACACCGATATTTCTACTAAGACAATTGTATGTGTAGCTAATCTTCCAGGCACGGTTCAACCCGCCAATCCTACTAATAATAATGGCGTTTTAGCCTGTGGTGCTAATACGACAGAAGTAAACAATAATTTACCTAGTGCTCAAAAGTTTGTTTCGTCAATGAACCTTGCTCAGCAAGCTTACTATGCAGAAAACGAGAGTTTTACGGATACAGTGGAAAAACTAGGACTTGGTATTAGTCCTGAAAATCCTCAATACAACTACTCAATTCAGCTAAGTAACAACACGGTATTTCATTATGGAATTTCCCGGCAATCTGACCTTAAAAGTTATGTAGGAGGTTTATTTTTACTACCAAATATTGAGCATGAGATTTTTTTTAAGAGAATTTTATGTGTAGCTAATCTTCCAGGTATGACTCAACCCGCCAATCCAATTAACAATAATGGTGTTTTAGCCTGCGGTGCTGATACTATGGAAGTAAGCAATCCACCGCTAGCATTAAATACTGATGCTAAGCAGTATATTTTTTCAATGAACATCGCTCAGCAATTATACTATGTAAGGCACGATAGTTTTACAGATTCTCTTGAAAAACTAGGGGTTGGCATTAAGGCTGAAACTCCCAATTATAACTACTCAATTCACCTCACTAACAATGCTGTATTTCATTATGGAATTTCACGGGAATCGGGATTTAAAAGTTACGTGGGAGGTGTATTTTTACTAGGAACTGGTGACAAAGAAATGTCTGCTACTCATAGAATTTTATGTGTTGCTAATCTTCCGGGTACGATTCAACCTGCTAATCCAATTAATAATAATGGCGTTTTAGCCTGTGGTGCTGATACGACAAAGGTCAGCATATAAATACACGAATGTGGAAGATGAGCGACTTTAAACTCAGAATTAAGCTACTATGGATATAACGCATTACCAGTGGTAGGATCGAAGACAAAGAGATAATTAAAATCTAGTTGCACAGAAATGCGATCGCCTGGATGCAAACGCACATTTGCAGGTACTTGTATCTGTATAGAAGTGGGAAAATTTTCTCCCTCTAACATTGGCAAACCAGCGCGAATTAACGTTTCTCGCCCCAGAGGTTCAACTACTTTGACTTCAACTTCTAACGGCAATTTCTCTAATGCCCAAAGATCGCTATTTAAGTCGTCTTCCTGTTTACTGCGATTGCTAAATATTTCTATGTATTCGGGGCGAATCCCTAAATCAAAACCTTGCCCATCACGGGGTTGCAATCTCTCTCGAATTGATGGCGGGCAGGCTAAAGATTGACTTCCTATTTGAAAAGTGCTATTAGTATAAGTTGCTGGTAAAATATTCATTGAAGGATTGCCTAAAAATGTAGCAACCATCCGGTTAGCAGGTTTAGCATAAATATTTTGAGGTTCGCCAATTTGTTGGATCTTACCCTGATTTAATACTACAATTTTATCAGCTAATGTCATCGCTTCTACTTGATCGTGAGTAACGTAAACTGTAGTAATTCCTAGTCGTTGATGTAATTGTTTTAGTTCTGCCCTGGTATCGTCTCGCAACTGGGCATCGAGGTTAGATAAAGGTTCATCTAATAGAAATATTTTCGGTTCTCGTGCGATCGCTCTTCCTAATGCTACCCGCTGTTGTTGTCCTCCTGATAACTGTTTGGGTTTGCGATTAAGGAGGTGATCGATAGAAAGAGAACGGGCTACATTTTCAACTCTCTCTCTAATTTTTGTGGCTTCAAAATTACGCATTTTTAACCCAAATGCCAGATTTTCTGCTACTGTCATGTGCGGGTAAAGGGCGTAATTTTGAAACACCATTGCGACATCTCTTTGTCGGGCGGGGACATTGTTAACTAAAGTATCTTGAATGTAGAGATTGCCAGAGGTAGCGGTTTCTAAACCTGCAATTGTCCGCATAATTGTAGATTTGCCGCAACCGGAAGGCCCGACTAAAACCCAAAATTCGCCATCGGGGACTTTAAAGGTAATGTCTTCAATAGCGGTGACATTATTAAATCGTCTAGTAATATTTTCTAATCGCAGATTTGCCATTTATTGGTTGTTAGTGGTTAGTTGTTGGTTGTTAGTTGTTAGTCAATTCTTCTAACTCTAAAACTACGCGGTCTAATTCTTCAACTAGGGGTGTTGATTCAGGTTTGCGAAATGCTTCTACTAAAGAGCGATAATACCAGAGACTTCCCTCTTTTCCACCTTTAAAGCGTTCCCAAATTAAATCTCCAATTTGGCGGTAATCATTGACAATTGACCTAGCATTGTACAGCTTATCTGCGGCTGAAACTAATCTTACCGATCGCGTTGCTGTGGGGATGTGGGCGATGTAGGCTTCCTTGCGCGATCGCCAAGGGGGTTTCGGGGTCGCGTCTGAGTCGGTACACCCATCTACAATCGCCGTTACAGCGTCCCCAAAGCGGCGGCGAATCTCTTGGCGGGTAGCGTCGCCGCCTTGGTCTTCGATCGCATCGTGGAGGAGGGCCGCGATCGCTTCATCCTCATTCGCACCATATTCTAAGGCAATACTAGCAACACCTAACAAATGAGCAATGTAAGGAACTCCAGAGCCTTTGCGGATTTGATTAGCATGGAGTTCGGTAGCATAAATGAGAGCTTCTGTAAATCTACTTGATAGCATTTTTTGTGTTTATTTGCTCAAGTTTATGTTTTAATAGTAATGGTCAGTTGTTTCTCGAAACGAGGTAACAAAATGGTAATTGCCATTAATCCAATTTTAGCAGATAAATCGGAAGAATTGCAAGTAGAAGAGCCGCAAAAAGTTTTATCCTTAGAAGAGTTTATCGCACACCCTCCCGACAGGATGGAATGGGTTGACGGTCAATTAGTGGAGAAAACAGGAATGACATTCAAGCACGGTCTAGCTCAATCTCAACTTGACTATTGGTGGAGAAGTTACAAGCTTTCCAGCGGACAAGGGGGAGAAGTTATCACAGAAACACTTTGTCGCACTCAAAAACAAAGTCGCCGGCCTGACGTTGCTTATATCACTCCTGAACTTCTACCAACAGGTAATTTTACAGTATTCCCTCAAAGTTTCCCCCTAATTGCTGAAGTAGCTTCTCCTGAAGATAGCGGTGAAGAATTATTTGCCAAAGCTCAGGAATATTTAGAATCAGGTTGTCAGGAAGTGTGGCTATTATTTCCTGAAGCGAAGTTAATTTTAGTTAACGATCGGCAGCGGTGGATATTATTTAATTCGGGGGAAATTGTCAGCACTCAAAATGTGCTTTTAGGATTTAGCGTGGCAGTCAATGAATTATTAGCATAAATTTAGTTATTAAAATAGTTGCTAAAGTTCTCAGATTATGGAATGATATATAACGATTGAGGTTCGTTTAACTACCGCCCTCGCTATTGACCAGTAAAAAACAACATATAATGGATAGATTCAGAGTAGAAGTTATTTCTCAAACGCCCAATCCTCAGCAAGTAATTTATGCTGCACTCCATCAAGACTATACTGAGAATTTTGTATTTGATGAGCGCGATTCCTGGCCATCAGAGGCACAATGTGGCGAAATTATTGTCAAGCGACTCTTAGCAGGAGAAAGGGGGCATTATGGCCCATTAGAACATCCACAAATTGTGTTTAATTGTGGTTACTTTCCTCATAGTGTAATGCAGCAAGCTAGGACTCATCGTGTTGGAGTATCCTTTGATGTACAATCCCTACGATATACGGGCAATCAATTTCTGGATGTAGCCATCGGCAAAAAAGACATAGAAGACGTTTTCTACCTACGTCCCGTAGATTATTATACTGACCGCGAAGGAAAAAAATACTACTACTCTCCCGAACAAAGAGAACAAGATTTACAGTGGTGTTTAGAAGCAGTTAAACGCTACAAAATTGACTTTGACGGAGGGATGTCGGAGGAACACGCCAGAGGGAAATTACCCTTTGATTATCGCCAGCATTTTATAGTTAGCTTCAACTTAAGGTCTTTCCTGCATTTTTGTGACCTCAGAAACAAGAAAAATGCTCAACTTGAAATCCAAAAACTCTGCGAAATGATGTGGCCTCATTTCGAGAATTGGGCTCCTGCTATCGCTGAGTGGTATACAGCTACTCGTTTAGGAAAAGCAAGGCTAGCACCGTGATCTTTGACGGTTTTTATTTATAGCTGGTGATGGTAAAATGTTCTAAACGCTGCCCTCTGGACGATGATTTTACCGCTGAGAGGGCGGCGTTACGCGATCGATAAAAATGCAAAATCAATGAAGTTAAAAATCCTGAAACTGAATGAATTAGCCATAATTCCTAAATATGCCCATGAGTATGATGCGGGACTGGATTTATTCTCTATAGATGAATTAGAAATTGCTCCCGGAGAAAGCAAATTAATCCCTACAGGAATATCCATAGAATTACCTCACAAAACAGAGGCTCAAATTCGTCCTAGAAGTGGTTTGGCTCTGAAACATCAAATTACCGTACTCAACACTCCTGGGACGATAGATGAAGGCTATAGAGGTGAAATTGGAGTGATTTTAATCAATCACGGTCAAACTAATTTTAAGGTAACAAGAGGGATGAAAATTGCTCAAATGGTAATAGCGCCAGTAATTCATGTTGAAATTGAAGAAGTTGAGATGTTAAGTTCCAGCTCTAGGGGGGATAATGGATTTGGATCGACAGGAATCTTGCAATAAATTGCTCTAACTGGTAAAGCTCTAATTCTACACTTTGAATGTACAATACACCTGATAATTACGAACCTCCTCACAGACCAACTTGGGATGAATATTTTCTAATGTTGGCAAAACTCGCGGCCACGCGCTCAACTTGCCTCGCTTTTCCCGTAGGCGCAGTAATAGTTAAAGATCGCCAAGTTGTAGCTACAGGATATAATGGTTCCCCGTCGGGTTCAGTTCACTGCACTGCTCAAGGATTCTGCTATCCGGGGTTGAGTAGTTGCGATGCTAGTCAAGCATTGCCATCCCGTGCTATTCATGCTGAGGCAAATGCGATCGCGCAAGCTGCCAGACACGGCATTAGTACGGCTGGTGGTAGCATTTATGTCACCCTAGAGCCTTGTATTTATTGTTTGAAATTAATCATTTCAGCAGGAATTAGGGAAGTCTTTTACGAGGCTGTTTTCAATACTGGAGATAAGGCTAAAGTCAGAGATTCTTTCGTGAGTGAAGGTATTGTGACTATCAAACAAGTTCAGCTATCGGAAGCTACGGCAAAAATGGCTGCTGTTTATTTGCTAAATCCGACTTCTGTACAGACAAAGCCTTTAACAGATGTCAGTTCATTTTCAAATTTTGTTACTAAATAGACCTCTTGCAAAAGTAGGCGAGGCGCTCGCCGCGATCGCGCCCTTTACTCACCGAATACCAGACCGAACCACACTACAGCGTCATGCGGATATGATTGAACGCGGTGGCCAGGAAGGAATTGCGGAGGAGTTGGACTACAAAAATGTGAAGGAGCGGTATCTGGCTGCGGTGAAAGCGATCGGTCAAGTTTAATCAATCTGCGATCGCTTGTTGTGGGGATGAGATTGAAGGAGGCGATCGCACTTCATCAGAAAAAGTGATCGCACTAACTTGACAATTAACCAAAAACACAGTTATCATGTACCAAAAACACAGTTATCACGTCCCTACAAGATGAGCGATCAAACTTGAGTCGGCACGCAGTAACCCACAATGAGGTTATTATTTTCCATAGTTGGGTTGCGTTCCTTAAGCAAATAAACAAGATCGGCGATCACACTAAATCATTTAGCCTGTAAGCATTGTAAACTTATAATGCCTCTCAAGTTCGGTAGAGCCATAAATATTCATTTTTATCCACATATTTAACTTCTATTGTATATACATTTATTTTCTTATGAACATTGATGATTTTAAACATCTTTTTCCATTTCCAGAAAACTGGATCAATACTATCCTTCTATTGCTTTTCTTTAGATTTTTGCCATTCATTATTAAATCTATAATCCCATTAACTAAGTTATATTCAACCTTTAAAGAGTTTAAAGATTGCAAAATTCTTACGGAAAAATTAAGTCGAGGTGCATATGATAAAGAAACAATACAACAATCAACTAAATATTACATCAGCCCTAAGTGTTCAAATATAGATCCAGCCCAAGAAGAAGAAGTACGACAAGCATTAATGGCGACAAGAGAAAGTTTATTTGACAAAATAGATTATTTTTTAGATCATGACTCTTCTAAAAGACACTTACTCATACTAGCTGACTCTGGAACTGGCAAAACATCATTTGTTTTAAATTATTATGCTTATAATTTACGTCGAAGTCAGAACAAATCTCAAAATTTATTTTTAGTACCTCTCGGCTTGAAAGATGCTGATACACAAATTAGCGAATATGAAAATAAAAATGAGACTGTTATTTTTCTTGATGCCTTAGATGAAGATACGAAAGCGATTGAAGATCATCGTACACGCATCAGATATCTTATGGATGCTTGTCGAGATTACAAGCGAGTGATTATTACTTGCAGAACACAATTTTTTCCAAATGATGAAGAAATGCCTGTTGAAACAGGCATTGCTCGGCTAGGCCCTCGAAAAGCTGGAGAAAAAGGTGTTTATGAATTTTGGAAACTTTATCTTTCTCCTTTTGATGATAATGATATAGACCTTTATCTTCAAAAGCGTTTTCCCTTTTGGCTTTCTAGCGAACGGAAAAAAGCTAAAGAGTTAGCTTATCGGATTAAGTCACTAAGTGTGAGACCGATGCTTTTAGCTCATATTCCTGATGTTATTGAGTCAGGATACAAAATAACTCAATCTTACCAGCTATATCAACTAATGGTAGATGCTTGGTTAGAGCGAGAGTCTTCTTGGGTAAGCAAAAGTGAGTTAGGAGAATACTCAGAACGGCTTGCTGTAAATCTTTATGTTAATCGGGAAAAAAGAGGAATGGAGAGAATTCCTTATGAAGAGTTAGAGGGCTTAGCTAATGAATGGAATAGTAATTTAATACAGTGGCAACTTAGTGGAAGATCACTTTTAAATCGGGATGCACAGGGAAATTATAAATTTGCTCATCGCTCAATCATGGAGTACCTTTATGTTAAAAGGCTACTTCAGGGAGATTTTGATTGTAGTGGTGTTATTCTTACCGACCAAATGAAACGTTTTTTGATCGAAATAATTGCAACTAAAAGCGATAATTTTAGTATTGACAGAGTTTTAGAGTTTTTGCTAAAAATAGAAGTTTCTATTGATTACGAAGATAGAATTACTTTAGAGAGAAATAAACAAAATGCTATTGATAAAGTACCTAATGATAATGATTTAGAAGAGTTAATTAATGCCCAAAAAGATTTTCTTATTAAATTAAATGAGTTTTCCAACGACGCTATGATTTTAATCCGCTTAATTGAGATATATCCATTTTCTTATCGTGATATTGATGAAGTTTCAATGAAAATCAGTGGAGTAAATGACGAACTTTTTTTGAAATTACAAAATTTAGGTTTTAGTAATTCCTATATTAAGCAAGTTCTTGAGCTATTACTCCCTGATTTATTTAATTCTTCAAGAGAATATTTTATAAGAAGGGATAAAACTAGATTGATAATTAGATCACAAATATACTCTATTGAAATGGGAATAGAAAATAAATTAGGGAAGATAATTGAAAATGAACCAGACAAAGCAATTGAAAATAAATTGGAAGAGAAAATTGAAATAGAAACAGAATCTAGCTCAAGAGCTGAAATACATCGAGATGTAAAACGTTTTGTAGAACTTTATGGCATTAATGGGGTAATAAGCTTTTCTTTCATTAATCAATTGCCATTTTGCAAGATCGAACCTTTATACCCCAGTCTTAATAATTTTTCTTTAAGGATTAATACCTCTGCTTTATTATTATAGAGTGTGATTTCTTGGTCTTTTTTCACATTTACGATTTCGATATTGAGTTCTATGATAAAATCTGGCGGACTGATGATATGGTAGCGCGATCGCTATTACTGTGAGTCGTGATTTTTAGGCGATCGCCTCAATTATCTAACTGCTAGAGGTTTTGCCGATCGCACTCAGCCTGAAACATTAGATCGCCATCCGATCGCACGCAATGAAGCACCTGCATGATACAAATTCAGTAGCATCATTAATAGAGTAGTGCAGGCATCTTGCCTGCTATTCTACAAAATTGCAGGCAAGATGCCTGCACTACAAAATACATAAAGGAGGTAAACTAACCTCACCAACTCTAGGATTTTCCGAGTTAAGGTCTGTGACTTTTCCTAATTTCTGTTACTTGATCTGCCGCATCTAAAAGTGCCTGTGGCATCTCTGGCCCTGTCAAAATGAGATCGATTTGACGGGGGCGCTTTTCTAGCAGGGTCAAAACTTCTGCTTCTGAAATCAAGCCAAAATTAACCGCCAAACTCAATTCATCTAGAATTACCAGATTGTAACGTCCTTCAATGACAGCATCCTGAGTCCACAGCCACAAATCTCGCAAAGAGTTAGTCTCTGCTTCATCCAACTGCGGCGTGTCAATGCAGCGGGGCAAGTTGCAGCGCACCCAATCTAAATTTTGCCCTAACCGCACGGGATGCTCGTGTCCCTGATTAATTCCCCCCTTGAGAAACTGCACCACTAGCACTCCTGTCCCCTGTCCCGCAATTCTGAGCGCTTGAGCCATTACACTGGTAAAAAAGCTACGGTGATGGCAACTGAAGACTTGCACGAGTCCTTCGACTGTGTGGGGTAAGCTGCAAGGCAAATTGAGAGTAGGGGTTTCAAGCTGGGCAACCATAAGGCAATCTCGAATTAGCAGTGGGTCTTTAACGCGGCTCCGAGTTTGAGGCAGAGCGACGCTACTTAACAATATATAGTGTAGTTGTCGGATTGCAAAGCTCTTTACACACTAGATATATGCGATCGTCTTAACCTAGTGGCTGTCTCGATCTCAGCTTTTTGGCAGGGAGACAGCATCAAAGGTACACTTCCGAAAGATAAATTTTTAATATCAGGGCATGAGGAGCAGGAAACCGTGAGATTAGTGATTTTAGGAGGGCCGGGGGCTGGGAAGGGAACTCAAACTGAACTATTGTGCAGCTATTTGAGTATTCCTTGCATTTCGACGGGGGACATCCTGCGAGAGGCGATCGCATCTCAAACCAATTTAGGTCGCCTCGCGGAACCCTATGTTGAAAAAGGGGATTTAGTTCGTGATGAGACTATGATCGAGTTCATCCGCCAGCGACTTCTACTTCCTGATGTCACTAAGGGTTGGCTGTTGGATGGCTATCCGCGCACTGCTTTTCAAGCTGAGGAGTTAGATTTTTTAGTAGATGAGTTTGGGCAAAAAGTGGATTGGGCGATATATTTGAATGTGCCTGATGCTGTATTGATGAGTCGTTCTCTGGGGCGATCGCGTGCTGATGACCAACCAGAAATAGTGCAGCGTCGGATCGAATTATTTCGCGATCGCACCATTCCCATCCTAGAATATTACGAACACCGCCAAAAACTCTTAACTGTCAGCGGCAACCAACCCCCAGACCAAATACATCAAGAAATCTTAAAAAAGCTAATGGCTAATGGCTAATGGCTAATTGCTAATAGTTAATTGCTAATGGCTAATTGCTAATTGCTAATGGCTAATTGCTAATTGCTAATTGCTAATAGTCAATTGTTGATTAAAGGTAGGGTGGGCAAAGCCACAAACAACCTACAACTAATAACCAAAGAACCTTTCCGGCTTTGCCCACCACATAACGAGATACAACTAAGTAAGTTTTTGTTTAATTTCATCCTGCAACTATAGCTAGGGGCTAGGGGCTAGGGACTAGGGGCTAGGGAAGAAAGGAATAGAATCAGCGAGTTCCAGCAATGAGCGAGTGTCCTAACTGCCAAGAAGGTTACTATAACAACTAACCACTAACCACTAACCACCAACAACTAACCACCAACAACTAACCACCAACAACTAACCACTAACAACTAACAATTAACAAATTTATTATGTCTTGGCAACGTCCCGACGGCCGACAACCGAACCAACTCCGTCCCATTAGTTTCCAGCGAGAATTTACCAAATTTGCCACTGGTTCAGTTCTAGCTAGAAGCGGCGACACGCAGGTACTTTGTACTGTTTCCATTCAGCCAGGAGTACCTAAATTTTTACAATTTACAGGACAAGGTTGGTTAACTGCTGAATATCGAATGTTACCAGGAGCAACACCTCAACGACAAGAAAGAGAACTAATGAAACTATCTGGACGCACCCAAGAAATTCAGCGCTTAATAGGTCGCAGTTTGCGTTCTTGTTTAGATATGAATTTGTTAGGAGAGCGTACAATTATTGTCGATGCCGATGTTTTGCAAGCCGATGCCGGCACTCGCACAACATCAATTACTGGGGGATTTGTAGCTTTAGCTGATGCTTTAGATAAGCTGGTAAAAAACGGAGAATTAGAACAATCTCCCATAGTTTCCCAAGTGGCCGCCGTATCAGTTGGACTTTTGGAAGGAGAGCCATTTTTAGACCTGAATTACCCAGAAGATGTCGCGGCTGAAGTAGATTTTAATGTGGTAATGAAAGAAAATTTGAGCATTATTGAAATGCAAGGCACAGCCGAAGAAGGAAGCTTTAGCCGCACGCAGTTAAATCAAATCTTGGATGTAGCAGAAAAAGGAATTAAAGAATTATTAGAATTTCAACGTCAAGCTCTTAGAACTTCAGCCACTCTCTAAATCTCAGATTAACTTCTTTTGGATTTTACTTTAGAAATTGTAATTTTTACTTGCCGACCTCTAGCGATGGCTGCTACAATCGAACCATCTAGATTGTAGCAAATAATCATGACAACCACATTTTTATCTAAATGTCAAGCTGCCTTGAAACATTCTGGGTTCAAGATAGGTATGGTAATTGTGACAATCGCCCTCATTGGCTTTTCAACAGTTGGTCAGTATGGATTCTCCATTGATGAAGCCACAGAGATCGCAATGGTGCGGAGAAACTATGAACTGATTACCAAAGGTCAGCCTATTCCCAGCGATCTAAAATACTTTGGAACCTTATTTAATTTTACTGCCGAAGCAATATTTCAAATTAATCAATATCTTCACAAAGGTTTATCCTATAGTCCAACCAATTATGAAGGCGATGCTAATAACGATCGCGGGAAAGCCAAAGCACTCTACGATCGGATTCAGATTAAACACCCTTTAACTTTTTTAGTTTCTTTAATTACCTATCTTTCAGTCGCCGGGATTGTTGGCATACTTTGTGGTTGGGAATACGCTTGGTTTGCTCCTATAGTCCTAGCACTTTTTCCGAGATTTTGGGGACATAGTTTCTTTAATCCTAAAGATATTCCCTTTGCATCTTTATTTACTCTTTCTACCTATGCAGGCGCTCATTTACTCAATCACTATCACAAAAATCAGCCTGAATTAAAACTTGAATTTAATCAAACTCATTTCTTTTCAATTTTGTATGGAATTTTAGCTGGAATGCTTACCAGCGTTAGAATTGGCGGATTTTTGATGATGTTTTTTATTTTTATTGCTCACGTAGGAATTACCTTGGGACAAGGTGTTAGCAATGTAAAAAACCTTTATAAATATGCAATTTGCTATATCTTAATGTTTCTTTCTTGGGCGGCAACTGTTACTATCTTACAACCAGCATCTTGGTCTAACCCCCTTGGCTGGTTTTTGGAAACAATTGGCTATCTTTCCAAACATCCGCTGCCTATAAAAACTTTATTTAATGGTATCGAATATCCGATCCAAGATATTCCTTGGTACTTCACCTCTCAGTGGTTGTTAATGACAATTCCAGTTATTTTTCAAATCTTTTTTTTAGTAGGTTTAGGGTTGCTAGCAACGAAATATAAACAATTCTCATCTCTTCAGCAATCCTGTTCTCTGTTAATTTTACTACAAATATTTGGGCTTCCAATTATTGCAATAATTAAACAGGCATCTGGCTATGACGATATGAGGCACTTTATGTTTGTACTGCCAGGAATTGCCAGCATAGCTACTGCTGCTTTGATTTGGCTTTACCAAGCAGTCGCAATCAAGAAACCTGTACAAATAGCAGGCTTAACATTTATCGTAATAGTTTTTACAGCAATTATCATTGAGATGATTCAGCTACATCCCTATCAATATATCTATTTCAATCGCTTATCGGGGGGATTAGCAGCAGCCCCTAATCGTTACGAAATTGATTATTGGGGATTGGGGATGCGGGAAGGTATGGAGTGGATCAACAAAAATGCCGACCCCAAAGATACTGTTTTAGTAGGAGGATTTTTGTACTCAGCTAATATCTTTGCCGATCCCAATCTCACTGTGATTAAGTCGGAAGAGGCGGAAAAAAAAGGAATTTCTAAGCCATTTTACTATTTACCTTGGGGGCGGTGGGGATTCCCAAAAGAATTCCCAGAATGTCCAGTTGTGCATAAAGTAGAAAGACAAGGAGTAGCCTTAACAATTGTTAAAAAGTGCCAATAGAAGAGGGGCTAGGGGCTAGGGGCTAGGGGCTAGGGAAGAAGAGGGGCTAGGGGCTAGGGGCTAGGGGCTAGGGGCTAGGGAAGAAGGGGAAGAAGGGGGAATAGAATCAATGTTTCAGCTATAAGCAAGTGTCCTAACTGTCTTGGGGGTTGCTATAAATACAACTATTTTTTCTAAATAGATCGATAAGAATCTTAACAGTTTTTTATTGACATTGTTATTGAATCGTGTATATGAAAATCTTTACGAAATATGTAATTAATTTTTTTTAAAAGTTAAGCCCCGCAGAATAATTATCTCTACGGGGCTTACTTTTAGGGGGATAATTAAACAGTGAAAATCAGAAACGAGTTCACAAATCAGCAATCATCGCCCAATAATGGGCAATTTTGAATTATCACAAGGGAGAACACTGTATGAAATTGGCTTATTGGATGTATGCAGGCCCCGCTCACATCGGCACTCTCCGCATTGCTAGTTCCTTCAAGAATGTCCACGCCATCATGCACGCGCCGCTCGGTGATGACTATTTCAACGTCATGCGCTCCATGTTAGAGCGGGAGCGGGACTTTACACCCGTAACGACCAGTATTGTCGATCGCCACGTTCTGGCGCGGGGCTCCCAAGAGCGAGTTGTGGACAACATTACCCGCAAAGATCAAGAAGAGCACCCTGATTTAATCGTTCTTACCCCGACTTGCACTTCCAGCATTTTGCAAGAAGACCTCGAAAATTTTGTACAACGCGCTCAGTTGGATGCCAAAGGCGACGTGATGCTGGCGGATGTCAACCACTATCGAGTTAACGAACTGCAAGCTGGCGATCGCACTCTGCATCAAATTGTAGAGTTTTATATCAACAAAGCTCGGAAAAAAGGGAACTTGCCAGAAGGAAAAACGGAGAAACCCTCTGTTAACATTATCGGCATTTCTACCCTGGGTTTCCATAACCAACATGACTGTACCGAGCTGAAGCGGTTGATGGCAGATTTGGGCATAGAAGTTAATGAAGTCATCCCGGAAGGCGCTTCGGTTCACAATTTGAAAAATTTGCCTCGTGCTTGGTTTAACCTAGTTCCTTATCGCGAATTAGGGCTAACGACGGCGATGTATTTGGAGAAAGAGTTTGGAACGCCTTATGTAGATATCACGCCGATGGGTGTGGTAGAAACTGCTCGTTGTATCCGCAAGATTCAGCAAGTGCTTAATGCTCAAGGTGGTGATGTTAATTACGAAGACTTCATCGACCAACAAACTCGTTTTGTCTCTCAAGCTGCTTGGTTTTCTCGCTCGATCGACTGCCAGAATTTGACTGGCAAAAAGGCTGTGGTGTTTGGTGATAATACCCACGCGGCGGCGATGACTAAGATTCTGGCTCGTGAAATGGGTATTCATGTGGTTTGGGCGGGTACTTATTGCAAATATGATGCTGACTGGTTCCGGGAACAGGTAAGCGAGTATTGCGATGAGGTGATTATCTCCGAAGATCACGGCGCTATTGGAGATGCGATCGCGCGTGTGGAACCTTCTGCTATTTTCGGTACGCAAATGGAACGGCACGTTGGTAAGCGGTTAGATATTCCTTGCGGGGTAATTGCTGCACCGATTCACATTCAAAATTTCCCGATTGGTTATAAGCCATTTTTGGGTTATGAGGGAACTAATCAGTGTGTGGATTTGGTGTATAATTCCTTTACTTTGGGCATGGAAGATCATCTGTTAGAAATCTTCGGTGGCCACGATACTAAGGAAGTTATTACTAAAGGAATTTCGGCTGATTCTGATATGAATTGGACGAAGGATGGACAAGCTGAGTTGAATAAAATCCCTGGTTTTGTGCGGGGTAAGGTGAAGCGGAATACTGAGAAGTTTGCACGCGATCGCGGTATTGCTCTAATTAATGCTGAGGTGTTGTACGCGGCGAAGGAAGCGGTTGGTGCGTAAATTATAATAGTAGGGTGGGTGTATGCCCACCTTACTAAACTAATTGCCAGCTAAAAGCAAACTCATACTTTAATTTCACTTAGTTAAATTTATAACTCTCTATCCCGACAAATCACAGGAGGATTAAACAATGACAACTTTAGCATTATTTCAATGGGTAGAACTTAATCAAGACGTTCCTAATACCCCCGTCACAAAGGGAGACAAAGGCGTTATCCTAGACCACCTAAATCCTACCAAAAATCAGCCCGATGCAGGATACACTCTGGAAATATTTAAAAATGGGGAAACATTAGATGTAATTTCTGTTCCGATTTCCTGGGTGACAGCTTTACCCGAAATCTGGGGTGACACTCAACAGATACCAAATCATATTGCTGCTTAGTTAAAAAAAGAAGTAAGTAACTATGAAAAGCGCTTTAGATGTCGCTCGTTATTTCTTGTACCGCGTCGATCGAGATGCTGGGGATACAATCTCGCCTCTGAAACTTCAAAAGCTTGTTTATTACGCACAAGCTTGGAGTTTGGTATTGCGAGATCAACCACTTTTTTATGAAGATATTCAAGCTTGGGTTCATGGGCCTGCGATATATGAAGTTTGGGACACCTATAAAGATTATCGATATGGAGCTATTCCCGAACCGGAAGAAGAATTGCCCGAATTTGAGGACGATGAAATAGAAGTTCTCGAAGAAGTTTGGAATGCTTATGGCGAATTGAGTGCTAAACGACTTGAGGATTTGACCCACTCAGAAGAACCTTGGATTAATGCTCGTAAAGGTTTAGAGCCTGCCCAAAAATCATCAAAAGTTATTTCCCATGAGGATATGAAAACTTATTACGCCTCTTTTTTGGAGGCGTAGTGGGAAAATCTCGGATTAAAAAGTCTTCAACCGCAAGTTCCTCACGCCGAATCCCTGAATCGGCTTTAACTCATCCAACAGGTTCCCAGAATGCAGACGAACAACACCCCAGCTTTAGGTTTGAGCATACTGATGAAAACCGTTGGCTTTTATCAGATTGGCAATCATCAGAAATTGATGATTTGATTCATGGACTTAAAAAAATTGAGAGATATACATAGGCACAAATAAAAAGCCAAGGCTCGAAACAACGCGGTGGTTCTGTAGGTTGCGGATACAAGCTAATTACTAATCATCCAAAACTACCTGAAAGTGTCAGCGAGGATGTGAAACTTTCAGAAATGCGAGTTGATGAAAGAAAGCGGATTTTTGGTTTTCGCGTAGGTTCGATTTACTATATTGTGTGGTTCGATCGAAACCATAGCGTTTGTCCAGAATGATTGGGACTATAACCAGTTATGAAGTCTGTAACCCTTGCTTCTTTTTGACTACTCTACCGGATAGGCTCTCCGTCTTTTATCGTAGCTAGAACCGGACAATCAATAGTGCTAACCCCTTTCCAGTTAAAGTTATTCTTATCCATAACAGTTGGAGATGTGACGTGCCTTTTTGTACCCTGGTCTAAAAGGTATATACGGTTTTTCAAAGGATGTCCGTTTTCTCCACAACGGACAAGTCTGTTATCATTTGTTATAGATGGTCCGGGTTCAATGACATCGGTTTCTAAATAATCTCGATGTTTGGGTACAAACAATCTTTGATATATACTCAGACCTGCGATATGGCGGAGCTGACCACGATCAACCCAGAAAATCCTACTATTACCCGGATTTCTAATTAGCAGACCGTTTAAATCTGGGCGATTACGTTGGAATGACTGAGCGTTAACACCTTTATAGAAAGTGCTTTCAGTTGTAGCAAGGAGGAGAACAGACGAGAGGAAAACTAATGTAATTAACTTGTTCATATTGACAAAGTGAAGTAATAGCTGTTGGCTATATCAATTCTGTATTATGGCTGACGCTCCAAATACACCCATCGATAATTTGGTAAGTAATTTAACTAACTTGATACTACTTATAATGTCAACTGATCGCTGCTTTGACAAGTCGGAAAAAAGCGGATAAAGTCGGAAAAAAACGGGTTATACTAAAATAATGTTGTATTCAGATATATTGATGGATAACCAAGATGTATTAAACTCTATTGATGAGCTAGTGTTTGCCAAGACTGGCAAACACCTCGATACCCTGCAAGTAGCAATCCTCAAGGGAGTCTTGAATAATCGGAAATACGCACAAATTGCGGAAGAATATCACTGTAGTCAGGGTCATGTGAGAGATGCTAGCTATGAGCTATGGCAGTTACTCTCAAGTGTACTGGGAGAAGACCTTAACAAATCAAACTTTCGCGCTACGGTAGAAAGATGGGGAGTAGCAAACTTCTCAAGTATGGGAAGTCCTGTACAAATTGGGCATATTAATTTTTGTACCAATCCCGCACAAGAATCTGAATCACTTTCGTCAGAACGATCGGAATCAGACCATAAAAGTGATAATGATGTCAAAGAATATCCAAATTATCAAAAACTTTTAGAAGAAGCCGAACGCAAAGCTAAGTTAGAAGCAGTTCCAAAATTGGTAAAACTGGGTTTGACAGTCGAACAAATTGCAGAATCTTTAGAACTGCCGTTAGCAGAAGTGCATCGGGTAATTCAGAATGGAAAATAGCCGTAAAAATAGTGAACAAGAGCGATCGCTTTCACCAACTCTTCACCCATCCCAGCGAATTAGAAGTATTTGCCTGACAGGGTGAGGAGCGATCGCACTCCTCAAACACGGTAAAATAATATCTAAACCTCTCAGGTAATTTCTTGACATAAATGCCAAATAATGAATCAGATAACTCAGCCTTAATTGCAGAACTTGAAGAAGCTGGCATTAAGCACACTCCTGAGAAAATTGTGCGAATTGCCAAAAGACTAGACGGTAGAATTATCTTTAATGGCTATATAGTCGGTGCAAATCCATCTTCACCATAATTTGAGGAGACTAGCTATGGCAATTAAGATTAAACTAATGGCAGATTATGCTTGCGACCCATTGTGGTGGTCAGGCGATGGTAGAGTGGGTAATATTGACCCCGGAACATTGCCGCTAAGTCCAGAAACTATTAGCCGTTTAGAAAAATGGGCAGATGCCAATGATGCAACTCTGAATAGGAATGATCCTGCTAACTCACCAGGTTTCCCTAGTAAAGAAGCTGAGGATACTTTTGAAGCAGAAGGCATCAGTTTGTGGAAGCAATTACGCCAAGAATTATCCCCTCATTATGAAGTGCTTTACTTTAGCGATCGCCTCGGTAAACTCTTTTCACATCCTAGTGAATTAGAGGTATTGGTATAAACCAAAAAAGAGCGATCGCCCCATTCCTTCAGTCATGCTATAATCAAACGAAATCTAACAGAGAATTAAACCAATGGAGACTCAAATAACCTTGAGTGAGGCGAGTGCTAAACTAACTCAACTCTGTGAGAAAGTAGTAGCGATCGCGATGTAGTCATCATTCAACGACCCGATGGTGAAAATGTCGCCTTAATTGCTGCTGACGAGTTAGACAGCTTGATGGAAACAGTACACTTACTGCGATCGCCAGCTAACGCTGTTCGCTTGTTAACGGAACTTCAACAAACCAAAACTAGAACTTTTAAACCTCAAAACGTAAATGAACTGCGTCAGGAGTTAGGAGTTGACACAGCAGAAAGCTAGATATCACTACGAAGCATGACAGTTAATGACAACCAATGAATCAGAAAAGTCCGCTTTAATTGCCGAACTTCAGGAAGCTGGTATCAAACATACCCCAGAGCATATTATTCGGATTGCTAGACAAGCAGATGGCAAAATTGTTTTTTTGGAAACCGGAGATAAGCAACGAGGGTTAGAGCATATTTTGGAAAAAGCCGAGCAGTTTGCTAATATCTGAATTGAGCGCCATGATATTATAGATGCAGTAATATTAGCATTAACAGAAGGAACAATAGTCGGTCAGCAAGGAACTACTAACGCTAGACCTAGACCTATTTATCAATTTACTTTTAAAGGTGAAACTAAATATCTATCAGTCACAGTCGGAAGTAACGGATATATTGTCGGTGCAAATCCAAGAACTAAAGTTAGATAATTACTGGTGAGGTTAAACATTTATGTCAAAAAAAATTAGACTAATGGCAGATTATGGTTGCGATCCCTTGTGGTGGAATGAACCTGATGAAGTAGGCGATATCGATCCTGCTCAATTTGCTCTACATCCAGAAACAATTAATCGCTTGTATAACTGGGCTCAAGCTTATGATGCTAGATTAAACTGGGACGATCCAGGTAACTCTCCTGATTTAACTCCAGAAAAATCAGAAGCTTTTGAAGCAGAAGGCATCAGTTTGTGGAAGCAATTACGCCAAGAATTATCACCACATTATGAAGTGCTTTACTTTAGCGATCGCCTCGGTAAACTCCTATCCCATCCCAGCGAATTAGAAGTATTGGTATAAACTGAAAAAGAGGTGAGTTACCACAGGAGAGCAATGCTAACGGCCGTTTTAGTTATCAACCTACTAATATCCCTCCTCTGCTTTTACATCGCTTGGAAAGCATGGCAAATGAAACAAGTGCTCGATCGCGTCGAAAGGACAGTCACCATAATGGAGAAGAACACCTATAACTTCCTCACCCGAACACCCGATTTTCTAGCCAAAGGCGAGAAAAGTTCTCGCCAACTCCGAAAGCAGTACCGACAACTAGAAGCACAAATCCAACAACTCCAGCAAATTTTGGGATTACTGACTTTGGGAGGTAGACTTTGGCGGCGACGCTCTGTCCGTTTCAGGTAAACTTCGTTAAAAAGTAAGTAAATCGCGCTAAGATTTTCGCCTAAGCCCCCGCCAACAAAGCCACTGGGCAATCTCACCATATCTTAAGAAATAGCACCCAGGGCATATTTTTCCTCTCACAAGTCGTTGCGAATTGGCTTTCCCCCCTAAAATTGATATATGAGTAAGAATTATAGAAATGTCAAATAAACGTCCTGGATTATTTGTAGGTGGGCTGGTAGTCGGCTCCGCCATTGGTACCGCCATCGGTTTACTCATCGCTCCGCGATCGGGCAAACAAACACGCCAACTATTGAAAAAATCTGCCGATGCACTCCCGGAGTTAGCAGAAGATTTATCCACCAGCGTCCAAATCCAAGCCGATCGCCTCTCAGAATCCGCACTGCGAAACTGGGAAGAAACCTTAGCAAGACTCAAAGAAGCGATCGCCGCCGGTATCGAAGCCTCTCGTGGCGATCGCCAAACCCTATCCCAAGTAGAAGCTGACAACAACCGCGAATCTCGCCTTCCCCCCCGCGATCCGGCCAAACGCTTCCTCTAACAGCCGAATTCTCCGCTGTCGCCATCTCCACCCCAACATTCCCTCCTATCCTTTTGCTGTAGGTGAGTTCCCGTGACTGACCCCGTGTTTTGGCTAGCACTGTCCATTTTCTTAGTTGCAGTCAGCCTTACTGCTGTCTTAATAGCTCTCCTACCCGCCGTACAAGCACTAGGGCGAGCCGCCCGCAGCGTGGAAAAATTAGCCGACACCCTCTCTCGCGAATTTCCCCCCACCCTAGAAGCCATCCGCTTAACTGGGATCGAAATCAGCGAACTCACAGAGGATGTTAGCGAAGGCGTTCAAAGTGCAGGAGAAGTTGTCAAGCAAGTCGATCAAAGCATTGGCAGTGCCAAAAAGCAAGCCCAAAAAGTACAAATTACCACTCGCAATGTCTTGACTGGTATCCAAGTTGCTTGGAAAACATTAACTCGCAAGCCAGCAACTAGCGATCGCCGATTAGAACGCCTCTCCCCCAGCCAAAGAAATCCCCTCTCTCTTGGCAATTCCACTCTAGATGACAACTACTTAGAAGAATATACCTCCAGCCGGGAAGCCTTAAATACCTACAACAGCCGTGAAATTCAGGGCGAATCCCCCCGCCCGCGCCCCAACAAGGCTTCTCACCTAGAACCTAGTCCTGAAGAATTGGAGTAATAGGGATTATATACTCTGTTCTTAAATTTGTAATTGTTTAATTTGTAATTGTTTGTAATTTTTAATTTGTAATTTTTAATTATAGCAACCGCCAATGGGGTTAGGAAGTTCTGAATTCAGATTCTATTCCATTCTTCCCTTTCTTCCCCTTCTTCCCATTCTTCCCTTTCTTCCCCTTCTTCCCCTAGTCCCTAGCCCCTAGCCCTTAGCCCCTGAAAGCGGTTGCTATATCTCCGGCCATCCCAGACGAGTTGGCTGCTCATAAACCCGCTTCAAAGTATTAATATCTCTCACAGAAATTGGCGGGGGGGTTCTCACCTGAGCAAAATACATGACATCAGTATCGACAGGACTATGGCCCCAAATTCCCAACCCATGACCGAACTCATGACGCGCCACAGCAGCGATATATTTCCCTGTTTGACTCGGATTTAACCAGATAGTACAACGATGAGATAAAATACCTCTCTCCCCCTGTTTACTAACATATAACTCATAGCGAGTTTCACCCGAGCGCGCCCGTAATTGTCCCTGTCGTAGAGGTGGAGACTCGTGTAAAATCCTAATATCAGCTTTTTCTAATTTATCTACCACTTCCAACGGCAAATAGACTCCCCATTCTAGTACAGCATTCAACACAGTTTTACTCCATGATTGAGAGCTATTGTTATCAGTAACCTGCTCTACATATACCTTAATTGGAAACTGCGACCACACCAAATAACCAAATTCTAAGGTCTTAACTTCGTTAAAATAATCGCTGCTATCTGTTGAATCTTTCCAATTAGTTAGCGTTGCAGGTAAAGGATGAATTTGTGGTGAAGGGAGCCGATCGTTTAGAGTATTCAGGCTAGCAGCATCACTTTGAAGCTGACTAATAATTATTATAATAAAAGTACAAAAAGCTACAACTGAAACGGTCAAAAACTGATGTTTTAAATAAGTCAACATAAACAAACTAGCATAACTAATTAAGTAGACGGGCGATTTAAATCGCGGCTACACGAACAAAGTCCGCCTTCGCGGACTATTAAGAAAAAGACGGGCGATTGAAATCGCGGCTATACAAACAAAGTCCGCCTTCGCGGACTATTAAGAAAAAGAAGATACTAAATCTAGCTTAAATACTCCCTTTATCTCCTAGTCCGCGAAGGCGGACTTCGTTCGTGTAGTAGCGATTTCAATCGCCGAACCATCAACCCCGAATAATAAAGAGGATACCTACTTTGGAGCTAACCAACCAGCACTCAAAATCAGTGTTAAACCCAGAAAAACAATAGATAAACCCCAGGTAATCCGGTTGATAGCTGTTTCTGCGCTCTTGGTACTGGTAAACAATTGAGCTTGTCCCCCAATTCCTCCAATGCCATCGCCTTTAGGACTATGCAACAGCACAAAAACGATAATTCCGACAGCAGATAAAGACCAGATAATTTGTAAAACTTGAACAATAGTCATGGTAATTGGTAATTGGTAATTGATGACTGTTATGGCAACCGCCAGGGCGGTTAGGGGCTAGGGGCTAGGGGCTAGGGGCTAGGGGAAGAGGGAAAGAGAGTCAATGGTTTGGGCTATGAGCGATTTTCCTAACTGACAAAGCGGTTGCTATAACTGTTAACTGTTAACTGTTAAGATTCCTACAACCGTACTCGCACGGGAGTACGATTGGCTCGGACTTCAAAATCGGCGGCTTCAACCATCGATTTACCTGTCATTTCTGGGGGTTGAGGTAATTTCAAAATCTCCAGAATTGTCGGCGCAATGTCAGCTAAACAGCCGTCAGCCCTCAGAGGAACATCAGTTGCGTGTGCGGGAATTTTTAACTTTTCCCCTTCTACAAGGATAAAGGGTACTGGGTTAGTTGTGTGAGCTGTCCAGGGATTGCCGTTTTCATCCCACATCAACTCAGCGTTACCATGATCGGCAATAATAATCGCTGTACCGCCAGCTTTATTGATACTTTCCAACAGGCGGCCCAAACATTTATCTACAGTTTCGATCGCAGTCACAGTTGCTTCCATAATTCCCGTATGACCTACCATGTCCGGGTTAGCATAGTTAATCACCATTAGCGAATAAATCTGCTTTTCGATCGCTGCGATCGCCACATCAGTTAGCTCATAGGCAGACATTTCCGGTGCGAGGTCATAAGTTGGTACCATCGGACTTTGTACCAACTCCCGATCCTCCCCTTCAAAAGGCTCCTCTAAACCCCCATTAAAAAAATAAGTTACGTGAGCATACTTTTCAGTTTCCGCCGCCCGAAACTGCTTCAAACCACGAGCCGCGATCGCACCGCCTAAAATATTATTCAAATTCTGCGGTTCAAAAGCTACCAACACCGGCAACTTAGGGTCATACTGCGTGAACGTCGCCAAAGTTAGGGGTTGAATTTGCTGTCTTTCAAACCCTGTAAAATTAGGATCTACCAAAGCCTGTGTGAGTTCTCTAGCCCTGTCTGGGCGGAAATTGAAGAAAATTATCCCATCTCCAGATTCTACTGCCCCCGGCGCGATTCGAGTGGGAATCACAAACTCATCCGTCACCCCTTCAGAATAGGAAGTCCTCAATAACTCCACAGCCGAACGCCCATCACCAGGCCCAACCCCTACCATCACATCGTAAGCCAGCTTAACTCGATCCCAGCGCTTATCGCGATCCATCCCATAGTAGCGACCGCTGACCGTCACAATCCGGCCTACACCGACTTGATTGATATAACTTTCAATCTTTCCTAGAGCTTCAATTCCCTCTTTCGGATTAGTATCGCGGCCATCTGCGATCGCATGAATGCAGAGATCGGAAATACCTTGAGCCTTTGCCAAATCTATCAACCCGAAAATATGGTCGAGATGGGAGTGAACACCGCCCTCCGAACAAAGACCGATGAGGTGTAACTTAGAGTTGCGATCGCGCACATCCGAGCAAACCTTCACCAAAGCCGGATTGCTAAGCAAACTGCCGTCTTCAACTGCATCCGAAATCCGCACCAACTCTTGAGGAACTACCCGGCCAGCGCCAATATTCAAATGGCCCACCTCAGAGTTACCCATTTGACCTTCCGGCAACCCCACAGCCCTGCCCGCCGTGCGGATCAGAGTTCTCGGATAAGCGGCCCACAAACTATCCATTACTGGAGTCTTAGCGGCGGCGATCGCATTTCCGTCAGTCTCTTCACGATAGCCCCAACCGTCTAAAATTATTAGCGCAACAGGAGATACAGACGTTTGTCCCATGCCGAGTTACCCTTTCGCGATCGTCATTCCTCAGACATCATACCATTCAGGCCAACTTGAGCAACTTTGCCGCCCTCGCAATCGTCTTTAGGATTACTAACCTGCAAATAGCCCATATTTTCCTGACAAACAAGAGTTCGATAGGCAGGCGTAGCCAGCCGTAGGAACCACAATTTTTTTATTGAACTGGATTCGCTAACCCTTAATAAAAGCAAATTTTATCGTAATCTTACTTTAATATGGGTTGCAGTTAGCGCCAGAGTATCAATTAGAATGCGAATGCGATTAAATTTAGCTATCTTAAGAACAGGCATTTGGGTGACTGACTATGCGTAAATTTTCATTTCTTGTAGCTATAAGTTTGCTAGCCCTTTGGACAGGCGGATGTGGCTCCGACTCTGGCAACAATCAAGCCAGCCCGACCCCCAGCCCCGCTCCTAGCGGTGCTTCGCCCTCTCCAGTTGCTGGGGCAACGGGTTCGCCCAGCGCTACCCCTAGCCCGACTTTTGCCTCGCCTCTGGTAACACCAAAGTCAACTGGGACAACAGCCGCTATAGGCTTGATACAGTCCACAAATCCAGACGAACGAGCCAGACAAGCTCTATCTGGCGCTGGTAACAACAACCGGTCACAGCTTCCCAGCCCTTCAATTTCACAAGCTCCTTTACAAACAGACCCTTTTTCCGTACTTCCTCCTCAAACAGTTCAAAATCTTCCTGTACCTACTCAAGGAGTTAATGGAGCCTCAACGGGTAGTTCCCTCCCCAAACTACCAGATCGTCAAGTTGCCTCACTCCCCACGCTGCCAGTCTTAATCGGTCCCCCTCCAGTTCTACCTAAAGCCATACCTCCGGTTCTACCACTGTCTTCAAACAAACCTCAAGAGAAAGCTCTTGGAAGGGAGCTTATCTCGCTACCGACGGTTCCAAGACAAGCTCCCTCTCCATTATTAGGCAGCAGTTCACGAGGACTTTCTTCCCTGCCGAAAGGCAGCAGCGCTGGAACTTCAACTGTTCCACAACTACCGGAGCTAAATCCTCCACCATTAGGTATTCGTCGAGCTCCCGGTTTAGGAACAGGTGGGCCTCTTCCTCCTATACCAGTAGCTGCCAAACCTTTAGGAGTACCAGATTTGCCGGAATTGCCAGTAGATAAACGCCCCCCGCAATGGGTAGATCCCAATCCCCCGCGCCAACGACCAGGACCGGCGATTCCTCCACCGCCTGATACAGGCATCGCTAGCGGGATAGAAGTTAGTGGTGTAGTAAAAGTTGGTAACGAAATACAAGTGATTGTAAAAGTTCCGACCGAGGCAACCAGCCGATATGTCAAAGTAGGGCAGAGGCTTGGTAATGGGCAGGTCTTAGTCAAGCGGGTTGATATTAAGCCAGGACAAGATCCGGTCGTATTTTTGGAACAAAGCGGTGTTGAAATTGCCAAAGTAGTAGGAGAAAAACCAGTTAAGTCCGATCCCAATTTGAATAATACAATTGTTAGAAAACCAGGAACTAGCAATCGTTTAACGCAGCGGTAAAGAGATTAGAAAATCAACAAGCTAAAGTTGATCGCTATCTAACTATCTCTATTGAACGCGATTTTTTAAGTGTATTAAGAAGTACAATCGGAGGAAATGTTTCCATGCTTGGTTCAATTCGACAGTTGGCTCGAACTATAATATTTGCTGCTGCTTGTATGGGATGCCTCGCTAATCCGATCGACTCGCTTTCATTATTAGCCCAAGAGCCAAAAGGAGATGGAAAACGTCCGCCCTACTGCGAAGGTAGTCCCCCTACCGGGAAAGTGAAATGCAATTACGAGGGGGGCGATAACTATGAAGGGGATTTTGTCAATGGCCAGCCGCAGGGTAGAGGAATCTATGTTTATGCCAATGGCGATCGCTATGACGGAATGTTCCGTAATGGCGTACCTCATGGTCGAGGATTATTTATATTTAAAGACGACGCTCGCTATGACGGAGTGTTTCAAAATGGCACGATGAAACAGGGGACGGTGATATTTCCTAATGGCGATCGCTACATCGGAAATTTTCAGGTAGTTAGGAATGTAGAAACTAACGTTATTAGCAGTCAACCTGGTGGGCAAGGAGAATTTATTTATGCTAACGGCGATCGCTACGTAGGACAATTCTTTGCGGGTTCCCCTTTTGGTAGAGGGGTATTAACGCGGACAGATGGCACGCGCTGCACTGGACAGTTCTTAAATCAAGCTCTTGATGCTAAAGCTAACTGCACTTTCCCCAGCGGTGCCCGTTATGAAGGTGAATTGCGCGGAGGTGTACCTCATGGCTTTGGCACAATCATCGATACTAAGGGGAGGCGCTTTCCGGGCGTTTTCCGCCAAGGCAAGCTAGCGGAATGAGCGAGAATTGGAAAGTTTTATGGGGTAAAAAGGAAGAATTTTAATGATACAAGACAGCAGAAAAAGGATACAAGACAATTATAGCTACAAGTGGATAGGAGACACTCTACCAATGATTTTCCAATCTCAAAAACTAGGAATCGGGTTATTAGTTGCATCAGTTATTGGAACTACTAGCTATCTTATACAGCCGTTGCCATCACTGGCCCAAGCAGAAGCTACTTCAGGTCGCTGCATACCCAATATCCCCACAGGCAGAGTGAAATGTGACTACAACAATGGCGACAGCTATATCGGAAATTTCCTTAACGGTTTGCCCAATGGTACGGGAGTATATGTATATGACGATCGCAATCGCTATGAAGGTCAGTTTCGCAAGGGTCTACCAAATGGCAGAGGAGTTTTCATTTTCTTGAATGATGCTCGAATTGAGGGAGTATTCCAAGATGGCAAAATCAGATTTGGTACGGCAATTTTCACGAATGGCGATCGCTACATCGGCCCTTTCGATATAGAACGAAGAATCGGTACGCCGAGTGGTCGCGGGCAATTTATCTTCGCCAATGGCGATCGCTTTCAGGGAGAATTTGTGGGCGGACACCCTTTAGGTAATGGGACATTCACCCGCCCGGACGGCACCCGCTGCCAAGGTCAGTTTTATAGTGACGAACTCGATGCTAGAGGAATTTGTACCTTTGCCAACGGCATCCGCTATGAAGGAGAGTTGCGGAAAGGATTACCTCACGGCAAAGGGACGATCGTAGATGCCAACGGCAAGCGCTTTCCGGGAATTTTCCGCGATGGTCAACGCATTGAACAGTAAAAACAATTAAAAATTGAAAATTGAAAATTAGATTAAGTTCTAATTTTTAATTTTTAATCGGCATAGCGTTGCTTGCCGTAGGACTGACTCACTCCGCCAAAACTTCCCTAACCCTTTCCCGAAACAAACGCACCGCCGCCCTTTGTCCGATAGTTTTACTTTGTTCTATCAAACCCGGAATTTCTGCGATCGGCAAAAACGGAAAAGCCAGACTATTCTCCCTCTCTTCATAGCTTCCATCAACCAATTGATATACTTGAAGACTTTGATTTCGATATCTCCAGATTTCAGGAACCCCCAGAGAAGCATAAATCGAGAACTTATTCAAAGAAGAACTCGTGTAGTCTGATTCTACTACTAAATCCGGTGCAGGATCTGCGGGTAAATCAATTTCATCTTTATCTCTAACTAAAGATTCATTTTGAATGTAAAAACAAGTATCTGGTTCAATAGCACGAGCTAAATCCTCCCGTTCAAGAGTCAACGCACCGAGACTCATAGCTTCAATTTCTAACTCATCTGCTAAAGCTCCAATAAAGAGTTCGAGCATAACTTTAGGTCTTTCATGTTTAGGCAATGGCATTCTGATTTCTAAAACTCCTTCGGCATAAGCAATTCTCCAGGCTCTACCATCGCCGACATCAGACATTATCGCTTTAAATGTTAGCCATTTAATGCCTGTCAAAGTAATTAATTTTTCCTCATTACTTCGTAGCGGAGGAGTCAAGGTAGTTGTTACCATCTGAGGTAAAATTAGTTAAGTTTTTATTGATTTTAACACTCCCTAACCGCCAAGGCGGTTGCTATACTTAAAAACGCTCGCCCAGCAACCTCTGCCTCACCCCCTCAGCAATTTTCTGCCCCAGATACTCAGGAATCAAACTCTCATTCGGCCCCAACAAATACAAAATCAAGCGAGTACGCCCCCGCCAAACCAGCAAATTAGCATTCACCACCAACAAATCCTCTTGCCAAATGGCATACATTACCTTATAGAAAAGTCCAGGCTGGTTATCCGCCTCAATCAGCAAAGCAGGTAAATGGAAAACAGGATCGACATAGAACTCAGTCGCCACATCCTCCAAACCCGCATCCAGATTAAATTCCACAGCGAGCATTTCTTCCACTTCAAAATGCCCCGCTAGGGCCTCCCGAACGGCCCTACAGACATTTTCTGCGGTTTTATCCGTCAGAACCTTACCCCCGCGTGACACCACCAACTTGATAAACACCAACATCGGTGGGTAAATTTGTCCATAGAGACTGAGGCTGTGAATCGTCAGCCCGTAGGCCGCCAGCACGCCAAAAATATCGCTCAGCAGGAAAGACTGGTTACGGTAAGCAAAATGCAGAGCACTTTTACTACCCTCCGGTCTAATTTCAATCACAGCTTGCCTCGTTTTGTATAACTGGTAGGCTAGCTTCAGGTTTTGTAATTGAATCTCACTGCTGACAAATTGCTCATAAAATTGGGGAAACGCCCGATTAAAGCGCTTGAGCAGTTCCAATGTAGATGGTTTTAAACCCGGAGCCATAATTGAGGGGAGGTACGGGAGATATACTAGCTATTAAGGTCATTCAACTTCTACTACCTTAACCACGCCTGCATGGGTTTTTGGAAAAACTTATTTAGCGGTTCTGACTCTGCCTCTACGCCCCAGACAGCGGAATTTGAGGAAGATTTTGCTTTTGGGGCAAGCGATTTGCTATCCCCGCCCTTTCGCAAACCCACTACTGGCAATAGTCGCATCTTGTTTAGTACCGATCGCGACATAGACCTCTACGAGCTCGAAGAACTCTGTAATGCAGTTGGGTGGTCTCGCCGCCCCCTGCGTAAAGTCAAAAAAGCCATTCAACACAGTTTCCTAGTCGTTTCCATGTGGGAAATGCGAGGAGCCCAGCGGCGGTTGATCGGTTTTGCCAGAGCCACATCAGACCATGCTTTTAATGCCACACTCTGGGATGTAGTGGTTCATCCAGAATTCCAGGGATCGGGCTTAGGTAAGGCGCTGATGCAGTACATCATTAAAAAACTCCGCAGCGAAGATATCAGCAACATTACCCTATTTGCTGACCCTCATGTGGTAGATTTCTACCGAAACTTGGGGTTCCTGTCCGATCCAGAGGGGATCAAAGGAATGTTTTGGTATCCAGACTAGCCCTCAAAGCTGCCAAGATGTCATTTTTTTGCGAAATTAAGCCAAAATTGAATTTGCCCAAAACCACCAAAGTATGATATATTGGCAATGCCATCAAAAAAATGTTGGTGTTTGGGAACAACTCAATCAAAAGTTTTGTTTCTCAAGGTGCGTAGTTAAGCTAAAATCAAAAAAAGCTTGACAATTGCATCATTCTATGAGCTAATGGCCATAGAATAAAAAATGACAACAACGGGATGTAGCGCAGCTTGGTAGCGCGCCTGCTTTGGGAGCAGGATGTCGCAGGTTCAAATCCTGTCATCCCGATTTAGAAGCCGTATAACTACATAATGAGTCAGTCTCAGCCTTTTAGATTGTGACCGGAAATTACCGGAAACAAACCAAAAGAGCAAATGCTAGGACTACATTTTCGCGACTTTCCCAAAAAATGCGCGAAAATGTGTGAACAATGACTCGGCTTTTGAAACCTATTTTTCAAGGCTTTCCTTGCATTCCAGTCGTTTTGGTATAATCTGGGTGTAGTCAGAAACCAATGGTTCGGCTAAAAGGACAAAATAACTCGCAACTACGAAAGTTGCCAACCGTGAAAGCTTTTTAAGCTACCAGCAAATACAGGCGTGCCTATTCTGGAGTAGTCCTCAATGTTTGCGGGTGTCTAAGACATTAAAAAGCGCTATTGCCGCAAGGTTATAGCTTTGTGGGATACCACCAATCCTTGCAATAGGATTGCTATATTTAGCTTTTCTTAGATTGTCTAGGAAAGTCTGAATTAAAAGTATCAGTCTGCGACTACTTATCATAGATAAAGGCAAGAGTCTTTGTTTAACTCTATTTCTTTTGGCAAGGTATATTCTAGCGCCAATCTTGGCCGCATTTAAAAATGCCGAGTCCATTTTTCTATAAGGGTTTCTAACCCTTGGTTTCCAAAGTCCCGTGAGGTTTTATGAAATCATTAGTTCGTTTGGGCGCAGTGTTGGGGATTTTAGGAAGCACTTTGCTCGCCCCTGCCCTCACACGCAATATGTCGGCACTGGCACTGCCCGATCCCCAGGTTTTGGAAAAGTTACGCCCAGTGCCAGTATTTACGATTACTGACGCGCAAGGTGCGCCCCTGATCGCTTCCGTTCCCAAAGAAGGTCAAAGCGGCAGCAATACCTCTGTAGCTGGAGTTTTTATCAGTCAACGGGATGCTCAAGCTTTTGTCGATCGCCTAAAAACTAGAAATCCTCAATTAGCAGCATCAGTGAAGGTAGTACCAGTATCTCTGGGGGAAATTTACCAGTTAAGCCAAGCTAACAAGGGTAAGGCAGAGGAAGTACAATTTGCCTATGTTCCTACCACTACCCAAGTGGAGTCTGCTAAAACCCTATTGCGCCAAGGCGGCCAACAGGTAAATGAATTTAGCGGTGTCCCTCTTTTCTTAGCTAGAGGCGGCCCAGAAAATGGATATTTGACAATTCAACGGGGTCAAGAGCAAGTTATTCCTTTGTTTTTCAATAAAGAGGAATTACAGGGGATGTTGGAGCGCTTTAAGCAACAACAACCAAATATTGCTTCCTCGCTCAAGATCGAGGTTGTGAATTTAGAAGCTGTTTTGGAAGCAATGCGGACTGACAACGATCCATTTTTGAGCCAAATTATTTTAGTACCACCGAGAGAGTCGCTGGAATACGTGCGAACTCTGCAACCATCAGGTGGAAACCAACTGCAACCAGCACAACCAGGAGCAAGACCTTCTGCTCCAGTCCCAAGTCAACCTCGTCGCTAATAGTTAACTGTTAACTGTTAACTGTTAATTGGTCAGGACTTACGCAAAAATATCTGTAACGCCGCCATCTTTGGCGGCGATTTTATCATTTTATTAAATGACGGATTATTATATGGTTGTATCAGGGTTAGAACTTTGGGAGTGGTTAAATCAGGCGAAAGCTGAGGCGATCGCATCTAACATTTCTCTAACCGAACTTGAGTGGTGGCTGCAAGAGTTAGCAGGGATCGATCGCTTAAGTCTCCGCCTAGAATCCTTCAAAAATTCGCCCGAAGTTACTCTGAAGTTACCTTTTACTGACCTTAAGGATTTATGGCACCGCCGAGTCAGCGAACAGATGCCTGTACAATATTTAACTGGAACTGCCTATTGGCGGCATTTTTCTCTAAAAGTAACGCCTGCGGTATTGATTCCGCGTCCAGAGACAGAATTGATAATTGATTTAGCGGTGGAAGCAGCTAAACATCGATCGCAGATAGAAAGTTTAAATGCAAAATCCCATTGGGTAGATTTGGGAACTGGTAGCGGTGCGATCGCGCTGGGTTTAGCAGAAAGCTTGACAAATACTTTGATTCATGCTGTGGATTATAGCTCGGATGCGATCGCTGTTGCTAGGCAAAATGCAGATAATTTGGGTTTAAGCGATCGCATTCAATTTTATCAAGGTTCGTGGTGGGAACCTTTAGAAAGCGCAATTATAGATGGTTTGCCCCTACGGGGTCAAATTAGCGGTATGGTTGCTAATCCGCCTTATATTCCTAGTAGTTTAGTGCCTAATTTGCAGCCGGAAGTGGCTAAACATGAGCCTCATTTAGCCTTAGATGGGGGAAGTGATGGGTTAGACTGTATTCGGCATTTAGTAGCAACAGCGCCGGATTATTTGCGATCGGGTGGTGTCTGGTTGGTGGAAATGATGGAGGGACAAGCTGAGGTTGTGGTTGAGATATTGCATAGTGCGGGTAGTTACCGTGATATTGGAATTTATGCCGATCTAGCTGGGATAAAAAGGTTTGCGATCGCATTTAGAAAATGAATAATATTAAATTTTATTCCTATAGGACTTACGGTCATGGTTCCAGAAACCGGGTTTTTGAGATCGTATGTGGGTACGGGCGAAGTATTTTCGTCAAAAAACCCGGTTTCTTTGGTTGATGCGTAAGTCTTGTCCTATCTAATCTATCTAATATTTGCGTCGGTTGTTATAGATAATAACAATAAAAAAAGAAGTGCATTGCACCTCTTTTTCTACTCTATTAAAAATCTTAAAAGCTAAGATCATACAGTCAGCTTGACAGGATGAAAATTAACTTCTCCGTTCGCATCAATGGGTTGATTTTCGACTACCATATTCGCATCAAGTGGTTGATTTTCTAACACCATATTCGCGTCTATGGGTTGATTTTCTAACACCATTGTCGTACTTGCATTGCACTGGAAACCAATGCGTTCGTAGAAACTTTGTTTGTAGGTTGTCATCAGGTAGACTCGCTCTACTCGACACATCCGAGGATGGCTTAAAACAGTCTGTACTAACTTGCGGCCGAGTCCGCCGCCTTGATAGTCAGGATTAATGACTACATCCCAAATTGTGGCGCGGTAGATACCGTCTGATGTAGCGCGAGCGAACCCGATCATGCGATCGCCATCCCAAACACTAACTACTGGTTCGCTGAACCGGAGCGCGGTTTCTAAATCTAAGAGCGATCGCTCCCTTGCCCAAAAAGCTGCTCCTTTAAACAACCCTTTTAATTGATGTAGGTCTACCTGCTCAGAACCGATACAAAATTGGATGTTGCGGTAATCTCTCGTGGTTGAGTTCATTCTCAATTTGCCTTCAAGTTGGGTTTAAACTATCTGAAATTGGTGTATTTGTATGCTGACGGCTTTAAACGATTCGCGCTTTAGCAGCCCATTTTTTGTTAATAATGCCGGCAACAAAGCTGATAGTAAACGTAGTAGATGACGGTTTTTTATCTGGAAAAGTGCCTGATAGTATAGTCTCTGGCTAAACCCGCCTCTACAAAACATCTACTGTTTTTTATATCCACCTACTTATTACTTTTCATATCTTATCCATCTATTCGGTAATTATCAATACATTTTGGCAAAAATCTTAGTTTTTTTGTTATGGATTTATGACATTTTCGACTATCTAAATCTCTTAAAAACAGCAGCAGGGTGAGGATTACCCACCCTACAAAACTTACAGTTCAAAACCGCTTGCGGGCTTAAAGCCAACGGGCTGCATCCTTGGCATGATACGTTAAAATCAAGTCAGCACCAGCGCGTTTAAACCCTGTGAGGGTTTCCATTACGACTTTTTGTTCATCAATCCAACCATTAAGGGCGGCGGCTTTTACCATCGCATATTCGCCAGAAACGTTGTAGGCTGCGACTGGTAAATTAGTGGCTTCCTTGACGCGCCAGATGATGTCCATGTAAGCCAAAGCTGGCTTGACCATTAGCATATCAGCGCCTTCAGCGATGTCAAGGGCAATTTCCTTGAGGGCTTCGCGACCATTTCCGGGGTCCATTTGGTAAGTACGGCGATCGCCAAATTGCGGAGTTGAATCAGCAGCATCCCGGAATGGGCCATAATAAGCTGAGGCATATTTAGCTGCATAAGAAAGAATAGGGATATCTTCAAATCCAGCGCCGTCTAAGCCTTCGCGAATTGCCTGCACAAAACCATCCATCATCCCCGAAGGTGCGATAATATCAGCACCAGCTTGAGCTTGAGCGATCGCAGTTTTCTTTAGTAACTCCAGTGTGGGGTCGTTCAAAACCCGACCAGTTAAATCTCCGACTTGCAAATAGCCGCAGTGACCGTGACTGGTATATTCGCACAAACAAGTATCCACAATTACCACGAGGTCGGGTACGGCTTTTTTAACTGCTGCGGTAGCTTTTTGCACAATTCCGCAGTCATGCCACGCGCCCGTAGCTTCTGTATCCTTATCTTCAGGAATGCCAAATAAGATAATTGCGGGAATGCCGAGGTCGTAAACTTCTTTGGCTTCTTCTACAATTTTGTCTACCGATAGCTGGTAGACTCCCGGCATAGATTTAACTTCTGTCGCTACAGATTCCCCTGGCACGGCAAACAGAGGATATATTAAATCGTTAGTAGTCAAGACCGTTTCGCGTACCATCCTACGTAGTTGGGGATTTTGGCGAAGGCGGCGAGGGCGATGTGTTGGAAACATGATTTTTTTAAGTGTTGAGTCAGTTAGACTTTTGGGCTGATAATGATTGCCCTGTTGCTAAGTCTAGAACTTCTGGTTTCCCCAAAGCACAACGCTTAAATAAATTTCTGAGGACTAAAGCCAAGTATTACACTTAAATTAACTTGTAGGGTGCATCAGACGCAGCTATCGGTTGATAGAATCAGGTTTGATACTCTGAGATGCCTGACTAAATTTGTGCTAGTTGCTATAGTCCGCCAGAGGTTGAAACCCCTGTCTGATAGTGAAAGTCGTCTGAAGACGACTAGATAGCTAGTATTTGAGTCGGTTTTAACCGACTTGGGCTATTACTCAGGGGTTTTAACCCCTGGCGGGTTTCGGAAAAATGAAACAGCCCTTTCCTTATTTAAGCAGGGCTGATTCATTTCGCTAAATTGAGAAACCCGGTTCCTTTAAAAAATCGGCTTTCTCAATTTAGCTGTTGACTATGCCGAAACCGCTACGGGTTCGGCTTCAACTACTGGGGAACCATAAACACTGACTTTCTTGCGGGTTTTACCCTTTCTCTCAAAAGTCACTACGCCATCAACGAGGGCGAACAAAGTATCATCTTTGCCGATACCTACATTGTTACCGGGGTGAAACTTTGTGCCGCGTTGACGGACTAGAATGTTGCCAGCTTTAACAACTTGACCGCCAAAACGCTTAACACCTAAGCGCTGAGAGTTAGAGTCGCGACCGTTGCGTGTACTACCTGTACCTTTCTTATGGGCCATAATGTCCTCAACTTTAAATTGTTATTTTCTATTCTGATGCAGTTTCGGCGGTTGCTGGGGTGGTTGGTGCGATGCCTTCGGCCGGCGTAGCCATCGCATCTTCTTTTTTGGCGATCGCAGATCCTTGAAGACTGATAGAATCAATCATCAAGCGAGTAATTTCTTGGCGGTGGCCCTTTTTCTTGCGAGTTTTCTTTTTGGGCCGCATCTTATAGACGATGACCTTGCGACCTCGGAAATGCCGGAGGACAGTACCTTCTACCGTCGCACCTTCAACCAATGGCTGACCGATGTGAACGTCGTCTCCATGCTGAACTAGAAATACTTTGTCAATAGTGACTGTAGCTTCGGCTTCGACGTGAAGCAGTTCGATGTCGTAGAAGCGGCCGGGCTCTACTCGCAGTTGTTTGCCGCCTGTTTCAATAATTGCGTAAGTCATTCTGGTTGTAATTTGGGTTGCCGTACAGGTAGCTGACAAGTGTTTTGCCGAAGCCTACAGGTTGAAATCAATCTGTTTTGCGGTGCTTTGTCAGCTTTGGGAATGTCTCAACCTGATCCGAGCAGGGTTTGGACAGACAATCTACCATTATTGCTTATAGATGGGGTTTTGTCAAGTACCTGGACTGGTTTGGGATTGGTAGGCAGATAGAATACGATGAGTTGATAGGTGAATAATGAACATATAGCGATCGCACTTTGGAAAATTTCAGAGTAGTTGGGTATCATTGAACAGGTAGCTTTAATAATTTTCAATAGCTATGAACTATGAAAACTCAAGAACTAGGAAAAGCAAATGTTGACTATTGAACAGATAGAAAACGCTATTCTGCAACTTCCACCAGAGGAGATGGGAGAGTTGTTAGAGTGGTTTTTGGATTTGGATTATCAACGATGGGATGTTCAGTTAGAAAAAGATATTGTTAACGGGAAACTGGATGCTTTAGCAGCAGAAGCGAACGCAGTAGCAAAGTTTTAGACCATCTGGCATAATTAAAGAGGCATCTCTAATAATTTGCAAAGGAGAAAGATATATGAGTACAGATCGGTGGGATGATGATAGACTAGATCGATTAGCTAACATGGTAGAGAGTAATGCTCGTGTGATTCAAGCGTTAGCGAATGTGGCAGCAGAGGCAAGGGAAGAACGGGAACAGCTATTTCAAAGGATGGATCGCCAGCAAGAAGAAATTGTGGGTTTGAGAATTGAGACAAGACGGATGCTTGATATTCTATTAAATCAGCGCGATTTGGAGGATAATCAATAGCGATCCACTCAATCAGAAATTAGGGGCGATCGCGAGAGCAAAATTTCAGAAGTTATAACCAGAAATTGCCATATAATAGCAACAAGAGTCAAAAATCTCAAAATAAAGCCTATGTCTACTTATAGCGGGTACTGAGTCAGGCTCAAAATCTCACTTTTGAATAGCAAGAGCAACTGTTAGAAGTATTGTCAGTATTGGTTCGCGATCGGGTAACAACCCAAACTCAGGGTAAACGATATTATTGTCCAACAACAAGAGGAGATTCGTGGGCTTCAAACTGAAAATCGTCGCATTCTTGATATTCTGATAAATCAGCACGATCGGGGGGATAATCCTACTGCTTAATTCAATTAGACATTAGGGCGATGCCTGCGGCCCGCTTTGCCTACGCACGTTGGGAAAGATAGGGGCGATGCCTACGGCTGCCTACGCCTACGCATTTTGGGAAAGATGAGAGAGCGATGCCTACTGCTGGCTACACCTACGCGAAATGTACGCTCATAAACTAAAATTGAACTTATTGTAAAAAGTAGAGGAAAGGAGAAAATATATGAGTACAGAGCGGTGGGATGATGATAGGCTAGACCGATTAGCTAACTCAGTAGAAGGTTTGACTAACCGGGTAGATAATATAGCTAACTCGTTAGAAAGTTTGACTAATCGGGTAGATAGTATCGCGCTCTCGACAGAGAATAATAATCGCTTGATAGAGAGTAATGCTAGGGTTATTCAAGCTTTAGCAAATGCGGCAGCAGAGGCAAGAGAGGAACGGGAACAGTTATTTCAAAGGATGGAGCGCCAGCAGGCTAACATTGACCGACAACAGTCGAATATTGAGGGTTTGAGGATTGAGACAAGACGGATACTTGATATCCTCTTAAATCAGCGCAATCAAGATGATAATCCTACTGCTTAATTCAATTAGAAAGTAAGGGCGATCGCAAGTTGGGGAAGATAAGGGCGATCGGTTTTTCTCCCTGCTTCTTAGATAGTTCCTTTTAAAACTCTACTACTAACTTTTCATTCCTTGGCTACGCATCCACTCAGCTAAACGCTCTAACTGCTGTCTTAAAAAGCTCTTGATGACTGGTTGCCTCTTCACATAGTTAGCGATGCTAGGGCTGATATTGTAGTATAGGCTGACTAAACCTTGACCAACAGGATTGGTTAAAAGTTTTTTGTCACGGAAATTGCGGAATGTGTCTATGTCCGGGTGTTTGGAAGTGGAGTAAGCTGCTGTAGCGATGAAGGAACCTGGCTTTTCTTCTAAAGCTACAAGAGGAATTTTTGTTTCACTAATTTTAAGCAAAGCAACTCTGATTTTTTTAAATGTTGCGTCCGACTCTTGTTCTGGACTAACTTTTTTGATTTTTTCGAGAGCTTCTTTATTTCTGTTTATTATATTGCTTGTCACTCTAACGTGCTCTGACAGGCTATCATAAAGTTTTATTTGTTTAACATTAAAAACTCTTCTATGAACACTTACTGCATCAAATATTAGTTTTTGTTTCTCTGCAAGGTATGCTTTCTTCAGTTCGTCACGATCATCATTATAATGATTAACTATGCAGGCTAGACGTATGGACAGATTCAAAAAGAATTCAACCTGATTTTCTATCTCGTAGTATATACTATCACCTGAATTAGCTGTTCCACTTTCTAGAACTCCGTCAATCCATCTTTGTTTATAAGCTTTCTCATTATAGTCTGTGTATTCAGCATGATAACGAAGTGAGTCTACATAGTTGGCAAGAGCTTGATTACTATCTCCTTGATTTTCGTAGTATTCAGCCCTCTCATAATATCTTGTAGCGTTTTTTTCAGCTTCCTCAACCATACGATAGATCAATCTTTCCATTTTTACCTCATTTTTTCCTTAATATACTTATCAGATTGCTTGTAACTTTGTAGCAAATAGTAGATTCGATAGAGCGATCGCCTAACCTTTAACCTTTCTTGTAAATGTTGGCGATCTCTACTGATGTTAATCAATCTTTATATTTTGATTCTTCAGAAAGTCCAAGGGTAACAACTCCTAAAGCAATTCGCCCCAGTTCACTAGCGACACCCACACCAATAGCGCCAAATTCGTTAGCAACACCTTTGGCAACATATTTGACAAGGTTTTCATCTGTACTCGAACTTGAATCGCTGTTATTCTCTCGCTGTTGGTTTGCCCACTCTTGTAGCTTGTAAGGATCGCTAGCATCTGGCATACGATTTTGACTCATATAAAAAAAGCTCCTTTTCGATTTCAAAAATTGTTAGTCATCAGTCAGACTTGACCTAGATTTGGGTGATAAACTTCGATCGCTCCCTGCACCTTCTCCCATCCTTTCCACTACCGCATAGTAGGTTCAAGAGAGCGCAACTTTTCTCAATCAATCCTTCCATTTCTGAAGCGTAGTAGCGTAGTAGTTTGCTTTACGCCAAGCTTCATCAGAAGACGACGCTTTACCAGCAGATTCACTGCCAACATAGACTTCGCCAGTATCCTCATCCCAATAATAATAGTAAGAAGAACCTGTTGGCGTTTTAACTTCACCCATTTGTTTTTTAGCCATAAATACTCCCTCGATCTTTGTAGGATTCAACTAAACTCAGTATTATCTAGTCCAACCTTTGCCTTGGCACTTTTGGCATACTGCCTCTCTAACGGCACCTTTTGGCTTTATCTTTCCTGTTCCCCCACATGACGTACAGGATTTTCCATCTTTGTCTTCAAAAGCATTGGGATCTCTTTAGTTCTCCGTGTACTGAGACTCACTTTTTTACAGAATCTGTCAAAATATAAGTATTTGCCGTCGGAGAGGTCGGGACTTACCCCAGACACCCAGAGTCCAAATGTCTGAAATATCTACAAGCCGAGAGTCCAGTGCAACCAACCTTCACTAAAAAAATCATAACAATGACCACTTTGGCTGATGGCTTACTTAACTGTTACAAAAAGTTAGATAATGTTATCTAAAATGTTATAAAAAATAAGTTAAAATTAGTAAAAGTTACCCCAAACGCGATATATGGAGCTTAAGGAAGTCTTAATATTTGCTGATGAAAGAGTCTTTGCCAAAACAGGGAAGCACTTAGACGACCTGCAAGAGGCTATTTTAAAAGAAGTGCTCCAAGGTCGAAAATATGCAACAAAAGTAGCGCAAGACCGTGATTGTACTGAAGGTTATGTTAGGGTTGCTGCTGCTGAATTATGGAAGCTACTATCAGAGGTATTAGGAGAAAAAGTTAGTAAAGTAAATGTTAGAGCTAAACTAGAAAGAGCAAGATTTTATAATTACTCGCAAACTATCGGTAATGATAATGTAACAGTTAATAACGTCAATGTTTGTCCAGAAAAAGCCCGATCGCCCTCCTCTCCTCAAAACCCACCAGAAACCCCAACTCAACCCCACATCGACTTAGGCGACGCACCGGAAATCTTCAACTTCTACGATCGCACTCCCCAACTCACCACCCTCGAAACCTGGATATTACAAGATCGATCGCGCCTCATCGCACTTCTGGGAATCAGCGGAATAGGCAAAACCACCCTCGCACTCCGACTCATAGAACAAATCAAAACTAACTTTGATTACGTAATTTATCGCAGTCTTCAATTTTCCCCCACCCTTAATACAACTCTTACCAATCTCCTGCAAATCTTCTCTGAAAAAACAGACATTCCGCAAAACATTGAAACCCAAATTTCCCAACTTCTCGACTACCTCCGCAAGCATCGCTGTCTGATTATCCTTGATGACGTACAGATGCTTTTTAGCAGCGGACAACTAGCGGGACAATATAAAAGTGGATATGAAGATTATCAGCTATTTTTTAAACTAATTGCCGAAGTTTGTCACTACAGTTGCTTAATCTTGATTAGTTGGGAAAAATCTAGAGAAATTGCTAAATTAGAAAGAGTAAATAACTACGTGCATTCGTTAGTATTCGGTAGCTTAGGAATCGCTGCCAAAGAAATTCTCAAACAGCAGAAATTATCAGATGATGATGATTGGGAAATTTTGATTAATACTTATCAAGGCAATCCTCTCTGGCTAGAATTAACCACCACGATCGTACAAGACTTATTTGGTGGAAGCGTCTCCGAGTTTTTGCAATGCGACGGCGTGATTTTAAGCGAATCTCTGCGATCGCAATTAGACCAACAATTCCAGCGTCTAACGCAGCCAGAAATGGCAATAATGATTCAGTTGGCTGAGGAAAATGAACCCGTTTCTTTACCGCAAATTATCAAGACAGTACAATTATCGACATCAGACTTATTAAATGCCATGCAATCCTTGGGAATGCGGTTATTTCTGGAGGCAGAAGAACAGGGTAAAACCACATTTTTTAGTCTCAATCCAGTTATGAAACAATATGTTAAAAATCGGATAATTAAATAGGTAATCTTCAGATTATGAAATAATTAACGCATATATGACTAAATTGCAGTGTAACTTAACTTGATGGTAAACAGAAATAACTTTACCAAAACATTTGACATAAACATCCCAAAATATGAGATAAATATCTTGGCACTGCTAAAAAAAGTCCTATGCCCGCATCTCCCGCCTATATTGAAATTCGCAAAGGCAACGATCCAATCTCGAAATTCTCATTTAACAGCGATGTTATTACCATAGGCCGCGCTACTGACAATCATCTGATCCTGAACGAGCCCTTGATTTCCCGCCATCACGCCCAAATAGTATGGCAAGGCGATCGCTACATCCTCGCCGACCTCAACAGTACCGATGGCCTCCGCCTTAACAACGTCCAAGTCAAACCCAACACACCTTACCCCCTCGCAGACGGCGATACAATCCGCATTGGCGGCATCGAATTGCGCTTCAAAATTGCCGCCCACATTGCCCCAATACCTGTAGCTGCTAACCAAGTAACAGCAGCTACAGTTGCCGCGAACATGGGAGAACAAACAGTCTTTACCGCCCACTTAGACTTGCAGGGGAGAAATGCCTTCACCATCGGGCGCGATGCCCAAAACGATATCCCCATCAACCATCCAACGGTATCGCGCTTTCATGCCCGAATCGAACGGCGCAACGGTTCAGTTGTAGTTAAAGATTTGACTTCCACCAACGGCACTTATGTCAATGGTAAGGAAATTTTGGGCGATCGCATCCTCAAAGTCAACGATAACATCCGCATCGGCCCCTACCGCTTTGTCTTAAATATCGACGAAACTCTTGTGGGTTATAGCGAAGAAGGCAACCTGCGCCTTGATGCCGTTAACTTAACAAAAATCGTCGGCAAAGGTATCAAAATCTTAGACGAAATCTCCCTGACAATTCACGCCCGCGAATTCATCGTTATCGCCGGAGTTAGCGGCGGCGGTAAATCTACTCTTCTTGATGCCCTCAACGGTTTTCGGCCCGCTACCAGTGGCGAAGTTTTAATTAATGGCGTTAACCTCTACAAAAATTTCAACGCCTACCGCAACGACCTCGGTTATGTCCCCCAAAAAGACATTATTCACACCGAATTAACAGTATATCAAGCGCTTGATTACGCCGCCAAATTGCGGATGCCTGCTGATACAACTAAAGCCGAACGTAAAAAAAGAATTAGCGAAGTTATTAAAGATTTAAACTTAATTGGTCGTGAAAACGTACAAGTTAAAGCCCTCAGCGGCGGCCAACTTAAACGAGTTTCAATGGGTGTAGAACTCCTCACCAAACCTAGCTTATTTTTCCTAGATGAAGCCACATCAGGACTCGACCCCGGCACAGAAAGCGAGATTATGCAATTATTGCGAAAGCTGGCAGATTCTGGTCGCACAATTTTGCTGATCACTCATGCGACTGAGAACGTTATTCTGTGCGACTTAGTAGTATTTATGGCCAAAGGCGGTAAAGTCGCTTACTTCGGGCCGCCAAACGAAGCGCCTCAATACTTTGGGGTGCAGAAATTCAATGAAATTTACCGCAAAGTCGAACACGAAAACTCGCCGGAATATTGGCAGGAACGCTATCTCAGTTCACCACAATATCAAAAATACGTGCGCGATCGCCAGCGGACATTACCCACCCCATCACCCGCCGCCCCCCAGCAACGCCCCGCCAAGCAACAGCCACCCAATAGAGGTAGGCGAGTAGCGGCGGTAAGGGAATTTGGGATTTTGTCGCAGCGCAATATTGCTATCCTGCTTCAGGATAAGGCTGGTTTATTTTTGATGCTGGCGATCGCGCCGATTTTAGGCTTGCTGGATTTTGTCACCTGGAAACGCGGCATATTTGACGTAGAAAAAGGCGATGCAGGTCAGGCAATTACAATGCTATTTGTCACCGCTTTAATTGCTGTCATGGTCGGCAGTTTAGGCACAATGCGGGAAATTGTCAAAGAAATAGATATCTATCTCCGCGAACGGATGATCGGCCTGCAAATTATTCCCTATATTTTATCAAAAGTTTGGGTAGGCATACTTTTAGCTTTGTATCAAGCGGGGATTTTCTTACTATTTAAAAAACTAGCCGTAGATATTCCCGGTGGCAATGAAGTTTTAGGCGCAATGTACTTAACATTAGTGCTTGCCACCATTGCCGGCATGATGATGGGGCTTTTAGTTTCCGCTATTTCACCTAATCAGAATATCGCGCCTTTGTTAACAATTATCTTTTTAGTTCCCCAAATTACCTTTGGCGGCGGAATGTTATCTATAGATGCCTTGGGAGCACCGGGCCGCATTGTTAACCAGGTGACAATTACAAAATGGTCTTTTGAATCCTTAGTAACGCTAACAAGTTTAGGGCGAAATGTAGCCGAGGATTCCTGTTGGGAATTACCAGAAAAAGAGCGAAATAAATTAACACAAGACGAGAAAAAACAGCAGTGTCAATGTTTGGGTGAAAACCTTTTTAAGAAATGCCAATTTCCCGGAATCAAGAGCAAATATGATGCTGTTATAGATAGGATTGAACCACCAAAGCCCGAAGATCCAGGTAAAGCGCCGAGTGACCCCCGCGAGTTAGATAGCTATGAGCAAAAGGTTGACAAATATAAATCACAGATTGACACTTGGCAAAAAGATTACAGCGAATGGAAGGGGAAATATGAGGGAACTATTAAGGGTGGAGAAGCATTAATTGAGAATTTTTACAACAAATATGGTAAAATGTTTAAGGTGAATGTAACTCTATATTGGGGCATTTTGATCTTGCAAATGCTGATTATGTTTGCTCTGATTTTCTTTGTGCAGAAACGCAAGGATATTGTTTAAAATTTGGTAATAGGTAATAGCTACTTGGTAATTGTAATTGCTAATTGCAAAATCCTCTACCACTAAGTCGCCAGCAGAAAAATATATGACTACAGAGCGCTGGGATGATGATAGGCTAGATCGTCTAGCTAGTTCAGTAGAAAGTCTGACTAACCGGGTTGATAGTATAGCGATCGCGACAGAGAATAACAATCGCTTGATAGAGAGTAATGCTAGGGTTATTCAAGCGTTAGCTAATGCGGCAGCAGAGGCAAGGGAAGAACGGGAACAGTTATTTCAAAGGATGGATCGCCAGCAAGAAGAAATTGTGGGTTTGAGAATTGAGACAAGACGGATGCTTGATATTCTCCTAAATCAGCGTAATCTGGAGGATAATCAAGACTGATTAACTCAATCAGTCCGAATCATTCATGTTAAGTAGTTACTTTTATTAAATAGGTACTCTTCAGGTTTAAGGCGAGTAACAGTTACTTCGGCTCTGGTAATACCCGATATTGACTAGCAACGTAGTAAAAAAACTTGTAATAATCCGCAAATTGTTTACTAGGTGCTTTTCCCTGAAAATTGTAACGCACGTCCCCTTCCACCAGCGTCAGCGTCATCGAGCTGACTTGCGAACCCAAATTCACCTTAAGTTGCCCCGATAAGCCTTGCTCCGTAGTGAAATTCCGGTGTAAAGGTTTGGCTCTATCTATATCTATATTATTATTCTGGTCTCGTTGCTTACCAGTATTATGCTTGTCTCGTTGCTTACCAGTCACCCCAGGCACATTATAGCCAGCCCAGCCGCGAATCTCCACTGCTGGGTTTTTCGGATCGTTGAATGCTTGACCATCTCCATTTGCCGGGGCTTCCGCAGCTAACCAGTTATCAGGATACAGGAACTCGAAGTTATAACGGGCATTGTGATAAGTCTGCCAACTCCCTGAATGGATAGTAGCTGGCGAACTACAGCCCAACAGCGCCGCCCCCAGAGCCACACCGCAAACTAATCTTTTTAAGTAATAAGGCATAGAACCGCCTACCATAAAGCACTTACAGCTAACTACGAACCACCAACAACCATCAAATGTAACGAAATATTACAATAGTGCCGCTAAAGCAGCATAGAGTCTTGACATCAAAAAAGAGAGCCGCTATTGTTAAATACATACCCGGGTAAGCCAATTCACTGTCATATGCAAGATAAGCAAAAAGTTACCTTATACCTACCACCCGAACTCCACCGCCAACTCAAAATCAAAGCGGCGGTTGAATCCGAACCGATGTCAGCGATTGCCGAAAGAGCAATTGTATTCTACCTAAACAACTCAGAACTGGTTGATGAAGTAGAGACATCTTATGGACAAACTCATCGGGTATACGCTTGTCCCGAATGTACCAGTTCAGTTGTCATCCGAGAAGGAGATCTGGTTTCATTAAAAGGTCAGCCGAGCCTAGTGGGTGAACAGGAGCTTCCAGTAAAGCAGGTGCAAACGGCAAGCAGCACTGCTCAACCGGGAGAGGAAGAATTAGTTCCCTGCTAATCTTTCCCTTCTACCTGAAAGGGTGGCGAGCACTGGTTGCGTTCAGAATCAGATGCTGGGGGCATTGAGATTTAGCAATGATGGCACCGACTCAAACGGATCGAGGAATATGCAAGAAGAAATCAACATTCTAATCCAAGCTCAATATCCTCTGATCTACCTCATGACTTCTGAGGAGGAGCGGTCTGAGCAGGCAATTGCGACAATTGCACAAACCAAGCCCCAGCGACGGGTATTCGTCTGGACAGTAACTCACGGTATCGTAGAGTATGGTCAACCCCGCACCACCACTCAGCATAATACAGTCTCGCCAGAGGCAGCGATTGAATGGGTGATCCGGCAGAAAGAACCAAATAGCAATGCTGGCATCTATATATTTAAAGATTTGCATCCTTTTATAGATTCTCCTCCTGTTACTAGGTGGTTGCGGGATGCGATCGCCAGCTTCAAAGGCACGCAAAAAACTATCATTCTCATGTCCCCCGTGCAGCAAGTTCCCATCGAACTAGAAAAGGAAGTAATTGTTTTAGACTTCCCCCTGCCGGACATGAAGGAACTAAATCAGGTATTGTCAAAGCAATTAGAGCAAGCTAAACCGCGCCGCATCAGTACCGAAGCGCGTGAAAAACTGCTCAAAGCCGCCTTGGGTTTGACCAAGGACGAAGCCGAAAAAGTTTACCGCAAAGCTCAGGTAACGACAGGTCGCCTGACAGAAGAAGAAGTAGATATCATCCTGTCTGAAAAGAAGCAGCTCATCCGACGCAACGGTATTCTGGAGTTTATCGAAGAAGACGAAACTCTTGATGCTGTAGGCGGTTTGGAAGAACTAAAGCGGTGGCTGCGGCAACGTTCCAACGCTTTTACAGAGCGGGCCAGAGAGTACGGCTTGCCCCAACCTAAAGGAATGCTAATTCTGGGCGTACCTGGATGCGGTAAATCCTTAATTGCCAAAACCACAGCTCGGCTCTGGTCGCTACCCTTGCTACGCTTAGATATGGGTAGAGTCTACGACGGCTCAATGGTGGGTCGCTCTGAAGCCAACCTCCGCAACGCCCTCAAAACCGCTGAATCTATCTCTCCAGCCATCCTCTTCATTGACGAACTGGACAAAGCCTTTGCAGGTAACAGCGGTTCCGCTGACTCTGACGGCGGCACATCCAGCCGGATATTTGGTTCCTTCCTCACCTGGATGCAGGAGAAAAAATCCCCCGTATTTGTAATGGCGACGGCTAACCGCGTAGAACGCTTACCTGGGGAATTTCTGAGAAAAGGGCGCTTTGACGAACTGTTCTTCGTGGATTTACCCACTAAAGAAGAACGCCAAGATATTTTTAAGATTCACCTGTCCAAACGTCGTCGAGACATTGCTCGCTTCGATTTAGAACAACTTTCCAATGTCTCCGATGGCTTCTCAGGTGCCGAGATTGAGCAAGCGCTGGTTGCAGCAATGTACGAAGCCTTCGCTCAAGATAGAGAGTTCACGCAGTTAGATATCATTGCCGCGATTAAATCCACAATGCCGCTGTCAAAAACCATGAGCGAACAAGTCACGGCTCTGCGTGACTGGGCCAGACAGCGTGCGCGGCCGGCTGCATCTTCAGTCGCTGAATATCAGCGAATGGAGTTCTAAAAAGCTTTCTCCTGGTTCTTCCCAGGAGCAAAGGCTAGCACTTCCCTTGCTAGCAGTTTCAAAAAAAGCCGCCTAGCGGCACTGTTAAATCCAAACCGTTGTTTTTGTTTCTCAGTTCTATTAGGAGGAAATCCCAATGTCACACTTTAGCACACTCCGTACCAAAATCACCGATGCCGAAATCCTGAAGGCTTCCCTGCGCGACCTGGGTATCAATGTGAAGTCTGAAGCTGATGTGCGGGGCTACAATGGCCAGCGCGTTCGCTCTGACATCGTTGCAGTTCTCGAAGGTGAGTATGACTTGGGTTGGTCTCGCAACAGCGACGGTTCTTTTGACCTGATTGCTGACCTCTGGGGCGTTGCCAAAAAGCACAACCAAACTGAGTTGATCAATTCTATCAACCAGAAGTACGCTGTGAACAAAACTTTGGCAGCAGTAAAACAACGCGGTTTGCAAAATGCCAACGTCAAACTGGTTGTGCAAAACTAATTTATCTGCGCGTTCCCAAGCTTGCGGGTTAACCATATACGGGTTAGCCCGTTTTTTCATTGGTAATTTGTTAATGGTTAACTGTTAACTGTTAACTGTTAACTGTTAACTGTATAATTATCAGATTAATAGCTAAAATCTCTAAAATGCCTTATTTAACAGCAGCTAATGATATTAAAGCACTGATTGCTAAATTTTCTCAAGCTAAAATTTTGTGGATTGATACAGAAGTAGCAGACTATAAATTTAACCCTACACTATCTCTAATTCAGGTGTTGGCTGATGCTAATGATTTAACAGGAAATGCTTCTTTTCTGCTAGATGTCTTAGAACAACCGGAATTGACGGTAGATTTTATTGACAAAATCATGGCAAATCCTGATATTGAAAAAGTGATGCACAATGCCAGCTATGATATCAGATTTCTGGGGAACGATCGCGCTCAAAATATTACTTGCACTTTAAAATTGGCGAGAAAGATTCCTTACTATGTTTTACCATTACCTAATCACAAACTTAAAACTTTAATCGAGGCTCTTTGTGGCATTCCCAATGTAGATAAAGCAGAACAGGGAGGCGATTGGGGCAAACGTCCTCTGACTGAGAAGCAGCTAGAATATGCCAAGATGGATGTGGTTTATTTAGCTGAAGTTCATAGCCATTTAATAGAAATAGTTGATGAATATTGCCCTGATTCCGCAACGGAAAACTTGACATTATTGGGAGAGCAATATCAGGAAATAGAGGCGCAGTGGAAACCTCTAGATTCAGAGATTGCTGAGATTAAAGAACGGATGAAAGCAGGGATGCAGGCACAAAATGTGACTAATAATTCTTATTTTAAACTATCTAGTTCTACAACGATGAAAGTTGATTTTATGACTTTGGCAAATTTGGCAGAAAGTCAGGGGATTGAGCTAAATTTTCCAGTGACTCTAACTAAGGAAGTTCAAAAACAATTAGGTAAATTAATCTCTCATCCCTCATTGCAAATTGAGGAAATTTCTAGTTTTCGGTTAACTTCTGCTGTACAGCAGCGGCGGAAATCACCTCAGAAAATTACGCTAGCACCAGAAGATGAGGATTTAATTGCATTGGGGGAAAGGCATAGAGAAATTTTGCCTGAGTGGAAGTTGTTAGATTCAGAAGTTGCTCATTTGAAAGAGCGAGTGAAAAATGCGATGATTGTGCAGGAAAAATCGAATACTCCTCATTTTAAATTAGGGAGTTCTTCTATTTTAAAGGTGGATTTTGCGGCGTTAGCAAGATTGGTGCAGTCTGTGGGAGTTGAGTTAGATTTTACGGTGACTTTGACGGAATATATTAAAAGACGGTTAGGGGAAGCGATTAATCAAATTGATGTGCAAATTGAGTATATTAATACTTGGCGGATGACGGCTAAGGCTGTGGAAGAAGATGAGGATGATGATGATGAAATCCCTTTTTAAATAATATCGCTACTAACCTTGTTCTTCCAAATACTGCGATCGCTATACTCGCTGTTTATTGATCAGCTAGTTTGTGGTAATCGCCTCTCCAGATGATTTAATTAACTTGATTTCTCTTCTAAATCCATAGAAATTCCGCAAACTGCGGTTTCAATGTTCTCCGCTGAAGGTGGAAGTATCTGAAATCCAAGCTTCTCGTACCATTTGACAAGGTTCGGATTATTATTGATGTCTTCTTGAGTTAGAGAACCGTATATCCGTTTGAATCCCCGCTGACGATATCTCGCTATTACAAACTGTAATAGATGAGTTCCCAACCCTCTTTGACGATAATCGATTGGCTTGGGTTTGACTAGGAGTCTCCAAAGAACTGCTAATAAGTGTGGGGGAGTATGAATTATATCATTGTGAATAAAGAGATCGTTTATCACCAATTCACCACGCGGATTAAAAACGCATTGAATTCTACCAACTTCGCTGTTACGGTACAGGAGCTTGGCAATAAAATATTGGTCTTCCTCTCCAGCTACTTTCAGGTGATACTCTCGTCCCTCGCGATCGAGAATAATAGACTCGTTGCTTTCTAGTAAACTTTCCAACATAATTTATTTTGAGTGAACTTAACAACAAAGATGGAGAGAATTAGGGCAGTCTAAATAGTTTACGCTCTCTTACCATCGACTCCGCTTTGGATTTCATTTCAATCAGCCCTATTTAACTAAGGTGGGCAAAATGCCCACCCTAATTTCTACTTCCCTACCGTGAAATACTCATTATTAGCATACACGCTAATAATGCAATCTCCCACTTCAAAAAACATCCCCTCTTGCTCATCTTTAGAGAATTGTAAATTCCCATACTTAGCACCAATTTCATCAGCAGTAGCAGCCTTAGCCTCCATTTCATCAGGGATAAGACCAGTAGTTCCAGAAAATTATCTCCCCGAAGTGACAAAAGAGGGATCATTTTATGTCCGGCAAATTACTTACGATGTGTCATTGCGAAAAGCCGAAGCCGCGAGCGAAGCGTGGCGGGAAGCGAAGCAATCTCAACACCCTGCGATTGCTTCGGGCAAGATCCGTACCCTCGCAACTGCGCGGAGCACCGCGAACAATGACCAGTATTTAACCGGACATGGTATCAATCCCGTCCTCAGTAATATTACGTAAGCAATATTACTCACTTTCGCACTATCGTCCTCTAAAACGATAATTTTTAAGTAATTTCAACTATGGAATAGAGAATAAAGTAAAATTATCCCATATCAGGATGTGGATTTTACTGAGACGGGAGTCCTGGCGGAAAGCTTTGACCCACACTCACAAGCCAGGTAAGGATATAGCTATTTGTAGACCTAGCTATTCTACCAGCTAAGGACACCGAGTCAGGAGAGTCACTGTGAATACTCACCTTTTTTGAGGAACCAGTGTTATGGGTACATCAACTACAATCAAAAATCTGTCAATGGCTGTGGCTGGCTCGGCATTTATCGGTTTGTCAGTTTTAAGTTTACCAGAAAGGGCTGAGGCTTTTAGCTTCACGTTGTACGCGAATAAAACGGAGTGGCAAAATGCTCTGAACGGTCAGCCCTTCCAAACAGAAGAATTTAACAGCCCTAATTTGCCCCCAGGAGTGAGCGTCAATTCCCCAGGAGTAATCAATAATGGAGCTTGGGAAGATCAAGTAACTAATGAACAAACAAATACTTGGAACTTTGCTAAACCTGTATTTGCTTGGGGTGGAAATTTCAATTTAGCTGGTGTACTAGATCCAGGTACAGGTATTGCAGTAACAGTTGCGGATCTACTGGGGGATGAGTATTTTGTAGGGGAAATTGCTAATACCTTGGAAGGCGAGTTTTGGGGGTTAGTTACAGATACCCCATTTAATACGGTGAAGCTTTCAACGGGAACTCAAGGGCTTCCACCTGACGATCGCGAAAGTTATTCTGTAGACGATGTGGTGTATAGTGAAAGTACCTCAGAACCAGAACCCATCCCGGAACCCGCTGAGATTTTTGGGACATTGGGATTTATCGGTTTCTTAGCTTTTTTACGACGTAAACGCCGATAAGTAGAAGTAGAAGAAAGAAGGGGCAGAAAAATTGGCAGGGCTTATGCAGAGTAATTGGGTTTCTCTAAAAAATCTAAAGATTCTCAATTAGATATCTACAAATAAACTTGGCTTCTGGTATCGATGTGCGTAAGTCTGGCTTACGTTTAATTAGGTCAATTTAATTAGCCAATTTCCAGAATACTTACTAATCAACTCCGCCTTAACCGCTGATGCGATGGAGGCGAAGTTGACATTTGGTTGATTTTAAATTTAAATATAGAAAACAGCTATCTACATTCTGCTGAGGAGTAATTGTGCCTTTATTCATTAATAATCTCATCAACGATCCGACTGGATTTCCTGTATTTGTAGGCGGGGGGCCTCGTCTTCTAGCCTATCCTACAGCGGATGATATTCAACTGGGATCGGGAAACTTATTTACTTTTTCCGGCGGAGTTTGGGGTCTTAGTGGCAATGATACCATTGCTGGGTCTTTTGACTCTAACGAGCGCCTATTCGGTAATGATGGCGAAGATATTATCGGGGGTGCGGGAGGTAATGATATATTGTTCGGTGGGAAAGATAGCGATCGCCTCGATGGAAACGACAACAACGATGTAGTTAGAGGCGACTCTGGCGATGACTTCCTCTTTGGTGGTTCTGGGGATGATATATTGCGGGGAGGTCAAGGAAATGACCGCTTAAGCGGCGACTTCGGGAATGATTTTTTAGTAGGCGATCGCGGTATCGATCTCCTAACGGGCGGCGAGGGTGCGGATACTTTTGTGTTCAGAAGAGATGAAGCTGGATTTAATATTAATCAGGTAGATGTCATCACTGATTTTCAGTTTAGAGAAGGCGATCGCATTGGACTTACTGATGGGCTAACACAGCTAGACTTACGTTTCAATGATGAGGATCGCATTGATTTCGACAGCGACGGAGAATTTGATGATATGGTAGTGCGGATTAACAGCACCGGAGAAATTCTCGGCATAGTTTTAAATGCTGATAACTTTGACCTCATAGATACATTTGAAACCGCAAATCAAGCCGTGTTAGGCATCAATGGCACTCAATTTGCTTATCTTCCTTAGAAGTAACGCCACTCTCTGGGCGGTATCATTGACCATCCAGAGGGGGACGGTACAAAGATAGTAATAGTAGCGCGATCGCCACCAGAACCAACAGATTTACTTGCGAATTGGGACACCGACAGCTATAATATCTTAATTATGAAAAAACCACAGACCGTTAACAAATAACATCTAACAACTAACAAATTATGTTTGACGCACTTGCCGATCGCTTAGAATCCGCCTGGAAAAAACTGCGCGGTCAGGATAAAATTTCCGATGCCAATATTCAAGAAGCTCTGCGGGAAGTCCGCCGCGCCCTCTTAGAGGCAGATGTCAACCTGCAAGTAGTTAAAGATTTTATCGCAGAAGTAGCAGTCAAGGCTCAAGGAGCCGAAGTAATTTCTGGTGTCCGGCCTGACCAACAGTTTATCAAAATCGTCTACGACGAACTGGTGCGGGTGATGGGAGAAACCAACTCACCTCTGGCGATCGCAGACAGCGCCCCCACAATTGTCTTAATGGCCGGTTTGCAAGGTACAGGCAAAACCACCGCCTCCGCCAAATTAGCATTGCAACTTCGCAAGCAAAACCGCAGCACTTTATTAGTGGCTACCGATATTTATCGGCCTGCTGCGATCGATCAGTTAATCACGCTGGGCAAACAAATCGACGTGCCCGTGTTTGAATTAGGAAAAGATACTGACCCCGTAGAAATTGCCCGTCAAGGTATCGATCGCGCCAGAGAACTTGGTGTAGATACAGTCATTGTTGATACCGCCGGCCGTCTGCAAATCGACCAAGACATGATGGCGGAGTTAGCGAGGATTAAAGAAACAATTCAACCTCACGAAACCCTCCTAGTCGTAGACGCAATGACCGGTCAGGAAGCTGCCAACCTGACGCGCACATTCCACGACCAAATCGGCATCACCGGCGCGATTTTAACAAAAATGGACGGCGACAGTCGCGGCGGCGCGGCCCTTTCCGTGCGCCAAATATCTGGCGCACCGATTAAATTTGTCGGCGTTGGCGAAAAAGTGGAAGCCCTGCAACCATTTTATCCCGATCGCATGGCATCTCGGATTTTAGGCATGGGCGATGTCCTCACCTTGGTAGAAAAGGCCCAAGAGGAAATCGACATCACCGACGCTGAACAAATGCAGGAAAAAATCCTGACAGCAAAGTTTGACTTTACCGACTTCCTCAAACAAATGCGCCTGCTGAAGAATATGGGTTCTCTCGGTGGCATTTTGAAGATGATTCCCGGACTCAATAAGATGTCCGACGACGATATGCGGAAGGGAGAAGTGCAACTGCGGCGGACTGAGGCGATGATTAACTCCATGACCACTGAAGAGAGACGCAACCCCGAACTGCTTTCGAGTTCTCCTTCCCGTCGCCGCAGAATTGCCAAGGGTTCTGGCTTCGTTGAGGCGGATGTAGCAAAACTGGTGAGTGATTTCCAGAAAATGCGAAATATGATGCAGCAATTAGGTCAGGGGGGCGGATTTCCGGGCATGGGCGGTATGCCAGGAATGCCGGGAATGGCGGGTATGCCAGGAATGGGTAGCCGTCCCGGTCAACCCGGCTGGCGCGGCGGTGCTCCCGCTAAGAAGAAGAAAAAAGAGAAGAAGAAAAAGGGTTTTGGGCAGCTTTAGGGGAGATGGGGGGAGGGGCAGGGGGGCGAGAGGGGCGAGAGGAGCAGAGGAGCAGAGGGGC